>JASFVM010000035.1:0-13583 GCA_050049835.1 Gammaproteobacteria bacterium | reverse complement strand
TTTAACCCGCATTCGTGAGCACTATCCCATGGTCATGCACGGTGTATCCATGTCAATCGGCAGCACCGAACCACTGGATTTCAACTATCTGAAAAAGCTGAAGGCACTGATTGAACGGGTTGAACCCGCCTGGTTTTCTGATCACCTGTGCTGGACCGGTGTAGATGGTATTAACCTGCACGATTTGATGCCGTTACCCTATACCGAGGAGGCGGTGCAACATGTCGCAGAGCGTGTCAGCCAGGTACAGGATTACATGGGGCGTCGGATGTTGCTGGAAAATGTCTCCAGTTATGTCAGTTACAGTGATTCACAAATGAGCGAATGGGAGTTTTTGAGCGCCGTCGCCGAACGCGCTGACTGCCTGATACTGCTTGATATCAATAACATTTACGTCAGCGCGTTCAATCACAAGTTTGATGCCAACCTTTATCTGAATGCGGTACCGGCTGAACGTGTCTACCAGATACACCTGGCTGGCCATGCGCATGAAAACGATTTGATCATCGATACCCATGACCACCCCATTGCCGACCCGGTATTTGAATTATACGCAACGGCGGTACAACGCTTTGGCCGTGTATCCACCATGGTGGAGCGCGATGACAATATTCCGCCACTTGCCGAATTACTCGCTGAGCTGGATCAGGTGCGTCACATTGCTGAAAGACACTTCGAAGAGCGGGTTGCCTGAAATCAATAGCGATGAAACACCTTGCCAGATTACAACACGTTTTTCAGAATTGCGTCCTGCAAGCAGACAAATCTTGCGCCGCATCATGGGTCAGCGCCAGTGGTCGCGCCGATCCTGAAACCCGGTTGTCTGTGTACAGACATGCCTACCGTAGTCGTTTAAAGGAAGTGCTGGCAAATGATTATCCTGCTGTATTGATGGCTATTGGCGATAATCAATTTAACCGGCTTGCTGATGACTATATCGACGCGCACCCTTCACTCTATTACAGCCTGCGCGATTTCGGCCATCATCTGTCTGCATTTGTATCAGACGCGATGCAGCAACATGAAGACTGGCAGGGCATGCACTGGCTATATGAGCTGGCCCTGTTCGAACGAACCCTGGGGGAGGCTTTTGATGCGGCTGATGATGCAATCTTCAGCGAACAGGATATGGCTGGCATAGCACCCGAAGCCTGGCCGGAACTGAGGTTTCATATGCACCCTTCTGTAAACCGTCTCGATCTTGAATGGAATGTTCCTGAAATGTGGCAGGCATTAACGGCTGACAGTCCGGCACAGGTAACAGCTATACGTGAATCAGCGAGCCCCTGGCTGGTCTGGCGTGATCAACTGATTACACGTTTCCGTTCCATGCAAGCGGATGAACAGCTGGCACTGGATAAGCTGCGAGCAGGTGACAGTTTCAGCCAGGCCTGTGAGGCCCTTGCTACACTGATGAGTGAAGATGAGGTTCCGCTACGTGCTGCAGGCTTGCTCAAAAGCTGGATGGTGCAAGGCTTGATAAGCGGAATTCAATAAAGAGATAAATCAGTAAAGCGATTTTGCTAAAGATGCCCTCCCTCTGATACGCAAACAGAGCGGTTGACAGGGAGGTGCCTGTCAACGCGTTCTGTTAATCGATGCCGGGAATCACGGATTTAATGGTGAAGGTGCGGAACATTGCCTCCCATTCCACGATCTACGTGTAATCAGGCATTATTGTTGCCGTGATATTTTCGTGATAATTGACTGATAAACTTTCACCATGCTCAAGAATATACTGGTTATCGAGGATAACGTCGATATTGCAAACCTGATCAAGGTCAACCTGCGCAGCAAGAACATGCAGGTTGATCATGCGTCAGATGGACAGGCTGGTCTCGATATGGCGTTGAGCCGGAGTTATCAACTGGTAATACTGGATCTGATGCTGCCCGGCATGGACGGCATGGATGTGTGCCGCATGCTGCGTAATAAAAAAATCTACACGCCAGTGCTGATGTTGACGGCACGAACCTCCGAGCTGGACCGTGTGCTCGGGCTCGAAGCCGGTGCCGACGATTACCTGACCAAGCCATTCAGCGTGCCGGAACTGGTGGCTCGGGTCAATGCCATCATTCGCCGTTCCGAACAGTATCAGCCTGCTCCTGGCAGCAACATATCGGAGAGATTGAGTTTCGGTTCTCTGAGTGTGGATCCCGAGTCCCGCCAGGTGCAGGTTGATGGTGACAGCATCGAGCTGACCGCGAAAGAGTTTGACCTGCTGTGGCATTTTGCCAGCCACCCCGGGCGTGTTTACACCCGCGAACAGTTGTTGAGCAAGGTCTGGGGTTACGGGCACAGCGGCTATGAACACACCGTCAATTCACACATCAACCGTTTACGGTCTAAAATCGAAAGCGATCCGGCTAACCCGCGCTATGTGATCACTGTCTGGGGTGTCGGCTACAAGTTCAACCAGGACTGGCAGGCAGATAACTGATGTTGCGGACACTCTACAGCCGCATGGCATTGACACTGTTCGTATTGCTGCTACTGGTCGGTCTGGTTCTGATACATATGATCAAACATTCCAGTACCTTGTACCAGCAGGAAGTTTCGCAGAAGCTGAATGCGGATCTGGCCGGCCATATTGTTGCCGAGCAGCCGCTGATGATAGATGGCAGAGTGAACGAGGCAATTCTCGATGACCTGTTTCATGATCTGATGGTCATCAATCCCAGCATCGAACTTTACATACTCGATAACAGCGGCCGGATACTGGGTTATTTCGCACCCGAAGGCAAGGTCAAGCTTGAACGCGTTGCATTGCGTCCCATACTGACCTACATCTCGGGTGATGCGCGTTATCCGTTGAAAGGTGATGATCCGCGCAATCCCGAGCAGCACAAGGTATTCTCTGCAGCCGAGATTCGAGATGGAGCAGGCTTACAGGGTTATCTCTATATTGTCCTGGGTGGTGAGCACTACGATGATATAGTGGCGATGCTGGGTAACAGTTTCATTCTCGATTCGACATTACTGGTTTTGCTCGCGGCATTATCGGTGGCGTTGCTTGGCGGCATGTTCGCATTTGCGTTGCTCACACGCCGGCTGCGTTTGCTGGGAAACGTGATGAGGCATTATGGAAACGGCAACCGCAATAGTAACAGCGATATCTCTGCCTGTTTCAGCGTTGATCAATCAGCCAACGATGAGATTGCCGAGCTGGGTCGGCAGTTCAACACTATGGCGCAGAAAATTGACCAGCAGATTAAGGAATTGCAGCAAATGGACAGTATGCGTCGTGACATGGTTGCCAATGTCTCCCATGACCTGCGCACACCACTGACAACGATGCGCGGTTATCTGGAGACATTGTTACTCAAAAGTGATGAGCTTTCCGTTGATGAACAAAAACAGTATCTTGAAACCGCGCTGAGCCACAGCGAGCACCTGGCCAGGCTGGTAGAGGAACTGTTTGAACTGGCGAGACTGGATTCCTGCGAGACAGTGGTCTACTCGGAGCCGTTTTCAATGTGCGAGCTGGTGCAGGATGTTGCGCAAAAATACCGGTTGCTTGCTGAAGAACGTGCCGTGCGACTTGAAACTCATCTGAACCCTGATGCGCCGCTGGTGTATGGCGACATCGCGATGATGCAGCGAGTACTGGAAAACCTGCTGGATAATGGCCTGAGACACACCCCTGCCGGCGGATCTATCAGCATCAGTGTCGATATCGATTCGGGTAATGTTGTGGTCAAGGTCGCTGATACAGGTAAGGGTATTCCGTCTGAAGTTGTGCCCCGAATTTTCGAACGTTTCTACCAGCAGGATACCACCCGTGAAAACTACGCTAATGCCGGTCTCGGGCTTGCGATTGTGCAGCGCATCCTCGAGCTGCATAACAGTGTGATAAAGGTCAACAGTGAACTGGAACACGGCACAACATTCACCTTCCAGATGACGTCAAGCCCAACCGCCTGAGTTGTAATCACGGGACAGTTTTCAGAAACTGATAATGCCTGGAATTTGCGATGAGCGTTGCCTGACATTATTGAAGAGCAAAGTGCCAGATTTGTTTTAACGCAAACGTGTTCACGGCAATCACTATGAAGGTGATTCAAGCTCTCGGGTATCCTGGACGGATCTGATGTTTATTACCATAAAGCCGGATATCACCAGCGGCTGTTCTATTGGTACGTAACCTGTGGTAGACAGGTGCATTGTTATCGAATATTCAATACTTTTGATGGTGTTGATGATGACAACATTGACCATTCGTATTTTCCGGCATTGATAATACAGGCCCATGGTGTAAACAGCACAAATATTACAACCCTCTTTCAATTACACATTTCAGTCGCTTTCATAGACACATCGGTATCTGCTGGCTAAAGTCTGTAATAGGCTGAATTACGCTGGAGTGTCATATGACCGGTCATATGGATACGCTGGACGACTTGAACAGGCATGTACCGCTAAAGGACAAGCTGGTTACTGCGCACAAGGTAATACAAAAGAGCCTGCCGTTCATAGCGCGTATTGCGATTGCGATATATGATCCGGAGACGCGGGTGTTAAAAACGTTTGTGCATAGCAGTGGTGACGATAACCCGCTGGAAAATTACCAGGCCCTGATTGATGACGCACCATCGCTCAAGCAGATACTTGCCAAAGGCCAGCCACGCGTCATCAATAACCTTTTAACGTTCGAAAACAGTAGCAGGGAACACAACAGGCGTCTGGGCCGTGCCGGTTATGCTGCCAGTTATACCATGCCGATATTTAACAGCGGTGACTTTCTCGGCTTTATATTTTTTAATTCCTATGCGCCGGATGTATTTGATGAGCAGGTTTTAAGTCAGCTCGATATTTTCGGCCATCTGGTCTCGTTAATGGTCATTAATGAACTGTCAAATATCCATACCCTTGCTGCCGCATTGAAAACCAGCGGCAAGATAACCCATTTGCGTGATCCTGAAACCGGATCTCATCTCGATCGCATGTCGCGCTACAGTCGCCTGATTGCCAGTGCGCTGGCTGACAAGTACCGTCTGGAGGATGCTTATATCGAACACGTTTTCATGTTTTCACCGCTGCATGATATCGGCAAGATAGGTATCCCTGATGATATTCTGATGAAACCAGGCAAGCTTGATCATGCAGAGATGGAAATGATGAAAACCCATGTGGTCAAAGGCAGGGAAATAATCGATGAAATTCTGCATAATTTTGGTCTTGATAGCGTCGACTATGTCAATATACTGAGGAATATTGCCGAGTATCATCATGAAGCGGTGAATGGAACCGGCTACCCATCCGGTAAAAAAGGGAGTGAAATACCACTCGAGGCACGTATCGTTGCCGTCGCTGATATATTCGATGCATTGACCAGCAAGCGTGTTTACAAGGAGGCCTGGACCAATGAAGCTGCACTGGAAACACTAAAACGACTGGCGGGTGAAAAGCTTGATCAGGATTGTGTCAATGCATTGCTCGAAAATATTGAGGAGATTGAGGCTGTGCAGCAGCTTTTCAAGCAGGATGTTTATGGTTAGGACCCTGTCTGCCGTCTTTTCCGGCATGTTGCTGTTTCCTGTTTCATCAATTGCGGGAAGTGAACAGCTGATATGGGATATCGGTATTGAAGCAGGGCCTGTATGGCAAAGCAGGAACGAAGTGCAGATTCCCGGAGATTCAGGCACGCGTTTTTCACTGGATGACCTTGCCGGCACGGGGCCTTTCCCGTTTTATCGCCTGCAGCTTACTTACGAGATCAAACCCCGCCACAGCTTGCGGTTTCTGCTTGCACCGTTCGAATACCACGAGTCGGGTGTGTTCGGTGACGACGTGTTCTTCGTTGATCAGACATTTGCAGCAGGCCTTCAAACCGAAGCCGGCTATCGTTTCAACTCCTACCGCGCCACATACCGTTATCTGTTTTATCAGGGTGAAGCGTGGCGCTGGCACGTGGGTGTAACGGCCAAAATCAGAGATGCGGAAATAACACTGAAGCAGGATGGCAAGTTTGCCAGTGATTCCGACACAGGACTGGTGCCACTACTGTATCTGTTTGGCGAGTATCAACTGACGGATCGATGGCGCTTCATCGTCGACTTCGACGGTCTTGCCAGTCCGCAGGGGCGCGCAGTCGATCTCGGCCTTTTTGCACACTATGACATAACCAGGCAGTGGTATGCCGGTGGCGGTTATCGCTTGCTGGAGGGCGGTGCGGACAATGATGAAGTTTATAACTTTGCATGGTTTAACTACCTGCTGCTGTCTGCCGGCTACCGATTCTGATCGGATCCCGGCTTAGGCATTTCTTCAGGTTGATTCGATCTGTTGCGCCTTGTGGCAAAACGGTACCCGCGGCTGTAACCTGTAACAGGCTTGTTTCATCAATGATGGATAATTACAGTTTTGACTTGCTCCAGACTCTGTGCTGTTGATCTTGCTGTTATTGTAGTGTAGCTGGTGCTTGTGTTGTATACGGTGGCATGATTATCGACTATACGGATTCTACCGGCGCTGCTGTTGATTGTTCACAGCCAGTGAGTGATTTTTTCACGACCGCCGCCATATGCTGTAGCGGATAACGAGGCAGTTGTGTCGAGACAGCCCGATCAGAAATAGCGCATGGTTTTTTCAAGCAACAGGTAGGTAAACAGTAATATCGAGGCCAGTAGCAGTGCATTCATTGTATAACCGTTGGTGAATGATTTCAGCCAGTCACTCCGGTTGTTCATATAGAACAGCAACAACGCCAGAAAAGGCATGAAAAATGCGCCGGCCACTGAATAAATCACCACAAGCCAGACCGGTTTGCCGAACGCCAGCAAGGTCATTGGCGGTACTGCCAGGTAAAGCAGATAGATGCGGTAATGCGGCGTTTTTGTATAGTGGGTGACATCGCCGCTAACGCCTCCTTGTCTGCGTGCATGGATGAAGTCAGTGAACAGGTAGGGTACGCCATCCCAGACACCGATCATGGAGCTGAATACGGCGCCCCAGAAACCGATCAGAAACAGCCATCGGGCATGGGCGCCAACACTGGTTTCCAGGTGATCGGCGACACCAAGAATCATCTTGCTGCCCTCAACGACTTCGGGTTTGACGCCGGCGGCGATGATCATTACTGCCAGTCCAAAAAGGCCTGTGAGCACGTAGGCGACTGACAGGTCGGTACGGCACTGCGGGATGTAATCAGCACCCTGCCATTGCTTCTCACGTATCCAGTAACCGTAGCTCATGACGGTTACACTGCCGCCGACACCGCCAATCACGCCGAGCACAAAAACGATCGAGCCCTCGGGCAGGGTGGGGATAAACATGCCGGCAAGCAGTTCACCTGCCGAGGGTAGCAGCAGCAAGGCACAGATGATGACGACCATGAACATCAATGCAATCAGCAGCTTCATGATACGCTCGATGTGCCGATAGGCGCCGAACCAGACAATTGCGACGGCAACGATTGAATGCAGCATGCCCCAGACTTCGACTGAGACAGCTGGAATAATTGCATGCGCAGCCAGTCCGGTTGCAGAGATCAGGGCGCCAGCAACAATGAATGACCACAGCAGAAGATACAGCAGGAAGTAATGGGCGATAAACCGCGGCAACTTCTGTATCCAGCCTTCGAGCAATGTGGTTCCGGTAACCAGTTGCCAGCGGGCGAGGTTCTCATTGATAACATACTTGATGACAGCACCGATTATCGCTGCCCACAGTATCGCACTGCCGAAGCGCGCGCCTGAAACCGAGGCTGCAATCAGGTCACCGGCGCCCACGCCGGTAGCGGCGATGACGATACCCGGGCCGGTTGTTTTTAACGAATTGATGTTAACAAAACGCACAGTAACTGGCTGTTCGCAGTACGGTATGACGCTAGAACTTCTCGTTTTCCGGCCAGTCACTGGCGTCGATGGTTTCACGATATGCGTGCCAAGTGGCATGGCCGATTAATGGCAGGAACACGATAAAACCAATGAAAAACGTGAGAAAACCCAGGGCCACAAAGGAAACAATGATTATCGCCCAGATAAGCATAGTCAGCTTGTTACGTAGCACTGCATTGACGCTGGTAATCACCGCGGTAATGGCGTCAGTTTTGCGGTCCATGATCATTGGCAGGGAAAAGGCGCTTGCTGTAAAGACGACGGTCGAGAAGATCGCACCAATAGCGGTACCGATGCCAAGGAAAAGGGCGAGGTCGCCTACACTGTACTCGGCGTTTTCAGGGAAAAAAATGTGTACTGCTGTCGCAGCGCGTGCCCATATCATGAACACGATAAGCAATATGAACGAGAAAATCAGTATGTCCTTGATATGGCTGCCGCCCTCGCGTACGCAGTAACCGATTACCGGTTTTCTTCCCTGCTCGAGCTGGCAGCTGAAAGAGTAGAGTCCGATGGCGAGTACAGGGCCAATCAGCAGAAATCCTGAAGCCATGCCCATGTAAAGACCCATGGCACCGAATTTCCAGGCGCTGTATGCGATGGCCATGCTCAACAGCGTCATTGCGAGTCCGTAGGTTAACGAAACAAGTGGTGCCCGTTTCATATCCTCGGCGCCCTGGTGTATCCAGCCAAGCGGGGCTGACACCGGCAGTCTGCGTGATTTGGCGACGAACGGCAGGGGTTTTTCTTCAGGTATCTGCGTGCTCTGTTGTTCTTCGCTCATGATTATGGAATCTCCGGGTAACTCGTTTACAGGCGAAACAAGGAAGCAGGTGCTGTGGTCTGGTTTGCGATCAGGCGCACACTGTTCGATTCACCGTGTTCAGACTAATCTAATTAACCGATTTTTCCAAGCGCCTGTTATTACGCAAAAAACTTTTTCGACAAGGCAGTGCAACTACAGCTGTATAGCCTGTTATTGTCGCATCAGCGACTGGCGGCAGCCGCGCGTGCCTGTTCCAGCCAGCTGTCGAACGTATCGCGATTGGCCTTGATCCATGCCTCGGCGTGGTGTTCGCAAGCCTCCCAGGTGCCTTCTCCTGGTTCACGCATTTTAAGGTTCTGTGCGGATACATGATCGGGTGAAATTTGCATTACTTCAAAAAGCCGGGCCGCAGCAGGATTGGCGTCAACAAACTGTCTGTTGGCAACAATGTTCTGGCGATTGATTTCGAAGCCGTAGTTCTTGCCGTTGGGTAAGGTCGTGTCGACATTGCGGTCATCCGGCAAAGACGAGAACGGTACTTCGATCCAGACAACATCCTTGCCGGGGACCAGTACACCACTGACCCAGTAAGGTGTCCATGTGTAATAGAGAATCGGACTGCCATCACGGTAGCGTGAAATGGTGTCTGCAATGACCGCGGAATATTCGCCCTGGTTATGCTGTACGGTATTGCGCAGATCATAAGTATCAAGGTGATGTTCGATGACTCGCTCGCAACCCCATCCCGGTGGACAACCGGCCAGGTCGGCTTTGCCATCACCGTCATCATCGAACAGTTTGGCAACGGCAGGGTCCTGTAGCTGGCTGATGTTGGTAATGCCGTGTTTTTCAGCCGTTCTCCTGTCGATGAGATAGCCCTGTGCACAGTTGGGTATGTAGGAACCCTGGCGACTGAGTTTGGCATTACCGCCGGCCTTTTCGAAGAACGCCTTGTGCAGAGGATTCCAGTGGTCGGCGATAAAGCTTATGTCGCCGTTGCCAACAGCCACATGCAGCGCCGGATACTTGGCATGCTGGACCGGCCTGACGTCATAACCGAGCTCCTCCAGTGCCTTGATGACGATGATGGTCTGGAAATTCTCGCCATCGATATTATCCTGGCCGGGCTGGACTGATATGCCTTTGCCGGGAGTGTTGTCAGCCAGGCCGGTGGATGCACACAGGATGGCGGCGAATAGCACGACTACATGCCGGATGAAGTGTATGGGTCTCATAGGATTCTCCCGCTGGGTTTAATTCGAACCTTGATGTGAACGGTTCCCGTTTCGAATGAATAATTTGCGTACCACACCGGCGGGGCCGGTCTCATACCAGTGACGCGCTCCGCGGACACGGCTTTCCTGTCCCATTGACTGGGTAATGCGATCGAGGATGATGGCCAGCAGTACAATCCCGACACCACCAACGGTGGCAAGCCCCATGTCGAGCCGGCCGATGCCACGCAGCACCATCTGGCCAAGTCCGCCAACGGCAATCATCGAAGCGATTACCACCATAGACAGGGCGAGCATCAGCGTCTGGTTGACACCTGCCATGATCGTCGGCAGGGCCAGAGGCAGCTGAACCTTGAACAGCAACTGGCGGGGACTGGCGCCGAATGCGCGCGCTGCCTCGACCAGGTCGGCAGGCACCTGGCGGATACCCAGATTGGTCAGGCGTATCAGCGGTGGCAGTGCAAAAATGATCGTCACCACAACGCCGGGCACATTACCGATACCAAACAGCATCACGATCGGTACCAGGTAGACGAAAGCCGGTGTGGTCTGCATGGCATCAAGCACAGGTCGCATCGATTGCGCGGCGCGATCGCTGCGCGCCAGCCAGATGCCGGCTGGCAGTCCGATTATCAGGCAAAAGAAGACAGAGGTAAGCACCAGTGACAGGGTAATCATGGCTTCGGTCCAGGCCCCGATCAGGCCGATGCTGACCAGCGAAATCAGCGTACCGATAGCCAGACGGCGACCTGCAAACTGCCAGGCAATGAGGGTAAACAGGGCGATCAGCAGCAGTGCCGGCATCGCCTGGAGGCTCGACTCGACGGCCTGAAGGGTCGCGTCAATGGGCAGCCGTATGCTCTGGAAAACAGGGCGGAAATTAGTCACCAGCCAATCCAGTCCCTGTTCTACCCAGACATCCAGGGGTATGCGCGCCTGCTCGAACGGGTCGGTCCAGTCGAAAGTGCCGGTTTCCGTGACGCTTTCGTCTCCAGCCAGCCAGCTTTGCTGTTCGGGCTCGGCCATGGTCGAGCCCCAGGGATCAGTCGGCTGCTCCGTTTCAGTTGACTGCTCAGCCATGGGCATCATCTCCTTCCCGATCAAGTGTCTCGAGCAGAAGGGTTCTGGTCACCACACCCAGATAGTGCCCGTGATCGTCGACGACCGGAAGACCGCAGGGTGCGGTAGCTACGGTGCCTATCAGGCCTGATATCGGCATGTCCGCCGGCAGCGCTTCCACGCCTTCGATAAATGCCCCGGCAAGAGTCTGTTGTTCCTGCTGCATAGCCAGCTTCAGGCTCTCCTCTGAAACAACGCCACGAAAGTTCTGGTCCGGATTGAGCACATAGGCAAAGCGGCGATCCTCCTGGCGCAATTCTTCGAGTGCAGTACGCAGTCCCACGCCTGGACGTTCAATGACTGTTACCTGCTTCTTTTGTGCAATATCACCGGCGCTGAGTACGGTGGAGACATCCACCCCGCGAAAGAAAGAGGCCACATAGTCATCGGCCGGGTTGTTGAGAATTTCCTCAGGCGTGCCCACCTGGACGACCCTTCCGCCTTCCATGATGGCAATGCGATCGCCGATACGCATGGCCTCGTCCAGGTCATGGGAGATAAATATAATGGTGCGCTTGCTTTTCTCCTGAAGTTTCAGCAGTTCATCCTGCATCTCGGTGCGAATCAACGGATCGAGAGCGGAGAATGCCTCATCCATCAACATTACCGGAGGATCATTGGCCAGCGCTCGCGCCAGACCGACACGCTGTTGCATGCCTCCCGATAATTCATCAGGATAGCTGTAAGCATGATGTTCAAGTCCAACCTGTGCCAGTGCCGCCAGCGCGCGCTGTTGACGTTCCTTCTGTTTTACGCCAGACAGCTCAAGTCCGAAAGCGGCGTTGTCGAGCACGTTTATGTGCGGCATCAGCGCAAAAGACTGAAACACCATGCTGAGATCTCCGCGCCGCAATCGCAGAAGCTGGTCACGGGAGAGGGCGGCAATATCCTTGCCATCATAAAGTATCTGTCCCGCAGTAGGTTCAATCAGCCTGTTGAGCAGGCGAACGACGGTTGACTTGCCTGAGCCCGACAGCCCCATAATGACGAATATTTCTCCCTCATGGATGGCAAAGCTTGCATCGTTGACACCAACAGCCTGTCCGGTGCGCTCAAATACTTTATCTTTGTCTAAGCCTTGATGTAACAGCTGCATGGCGTCATCAGGCTTGTCACCAAATACCTTGTACAGATTTTTAACAACGATTTTTTCGTTCATGATTCTTTGCAGGAAGCCGGGCAACTCAAGACGAAAAAGAAAAAGGTTTGAGTTAAACGATATTGCTATGAAGATGCAGTTCGCATACAGCTTAAGGGCTGGCAATGAAAAAGTCTATCAGGGCCGTGACCGTCAACACAGATTATTCACGCACATCGGTGTCATTAAACATGTTTTGCACAGCAACCGGATAACCGTACGTTAAACATGACAGTATGGTCCGGCCCCGTAAAACTTGCATAATCGTTTTTGCCTTGTTAGGTTGATAAACGAATCCAGGTGTAATTCATTACGAAACGTGCGCTTATTGTCATCCTGCAATTGTTGTCATCAAACACAAGCTGATGCAAATATTATGTACCCACATATCTGGAGCAAAAGCGGTTTCTGGTAACTCACCATCACATCAGGCAGTACAAACCTGTCTCTGCATATCTGCTTTTATAAACACGCCTCTCTTTTAACTGCAAACTAACAAACAAAAACAAGGAGCGAAGCAATGAAAATGCTCTCCACGTCCGGCTCCGCGGCAGGAACAGTATGCGAAACTGTTGCAGTTGTGATAGCCATGCCTGTCACTATGGTGTTCGCAGCGGTAGCGCACGCGCACGATGTACAGGCAGAAGACCTGGAAGCGCAGATTAAACATCTTAACCGGCAACTCGAACAGGCCAGGGCAGCGGCAGATACGGCGGAACAGAAACTGACCGCGATTGAAGACTCGTCATCAGCTGATATAAAACTGGGATCAGTTACGGTTGGCGGGGCCATGCGGGTGAATTACGTCAATGGCGACTATGTCAAATCGGGGGATCAACCGCAAAGAGGCGGCAACGGTGGTAATTTTGAACTGGATACGTTTCGCATTAATGCATCCCTTGATCATGAACGGGTGATTGGCAAGTTCGAATACCGGTGGTACAACGGCTATAACATGCTGCACACAGGATGGGTTGGTTATGATTTTACGGATGCGGGCGATTTACAGGTTGGTGTAACCCGTGTTCCATTCGGGCCCGGCGCCTACGGTGTTTCGCAAAGCTGGTTCTTCGATCTGCATTACTATCTTGGCCTGGCGGATGACATGGACCTTGGTGCCAAGTACCTGACACAAAAGGGCAACTGGGATCTTGCCTTCGCCTATTTCATCAGCAGTGAAGGTAACTGGAACGGCGCCAGTGAGGACAGTGCGCGCTATAGCTACGATACCGTCAAATGGACCTCGGGGCTGGACGCCAATGGTGATCTTGTCGGTGCCGCAATCAACGGCTATGAGGAAAAAAACCAGTTCAATCTTCGGGCAGTCTATCAAATGCCTGATCTTGCCATACCCACCAATATCGGTGTTTCGTTGCAATACGGTGAACTGGATGGCGTGCAGGCAGAAGATGGTGACCACTGGGCTGCTTCCGCGCATATGGTCAACAGCTTCAACAATTTTACCCTGGCCACGCAGCTCACCCGTT
>JASFVM010000257.1:0-4311 GCA_050049835.1 Gammaproteobacteria bacterium | reverse complement strand
TTATTGCCATGTTGACCCTTGCCTTAATGGGCTATCAATCAGGGCTGAACGGTGCAAGAGTTCTAATTCCGAGGTTTGCACTGATTCTATCGTTGTCAACAGTCATGATTGTTATTGCTGACCTCGATCGGCCGGATGGAGAGTTGATCGGGCTCAGTCAGCATGCGATGATAGAACTACAAAAGCAGATCAACACGGATATCGAGTAGTATGAGCGCCGTGCAAGCTGTGTATCAAACCTTTGTTGCCTGGTCGTTGTTAGCCATTCACCCAACTTGAACCGCTAATTCCTCCCGAAACACATCCTCTACTAAGCAAGTCACAGAATGCTTACCGTTAGCCGGTGCATCGGGTCCATCGGCAATCGCTGCCTGCCGTGGCGAACTAGTGATTAACAAGTGAGTGCGTTCAACTGAATGTTGTGACAGTCTGCTTCGGGTTGCGGTTTCAATTTCTGGATTTGAACTCATTCAGGTCATTAGCACGTATTATCTCTGCGCATTAATTTCCACTAAATACAATTAATTTAAATATTCAGAATTCATATCCAAACTTAATATAGAAGCCGAAGTTATCCCCCTCACCCTTGGCAATTTCAGTTCGAGCGATCATTTTTTCTTCAACCTTAAGCATAAATGTAAGTCCTACGCCAATTGCCGGGTAGAGGTTGTCACCATCGAAGCAATCACGATCATCACCATACAGGCACGCAACACCGGTAAAAGCCGTCGCGCCCCAGCGGTTCTTGATATGGAAACGTTCTTCAATTTCAATAAGTGTGGAATGCGGAGCCAGGTACTGCCCCATGGTATACCCGCGCAAAGATACTGATGAATAACCGCCAACAGGCGCACCATGTGTCCAGCGACCATTGATTCGACCCGCCAGTACATGCCCGTTCCCATGAGATATATATTTTGTAAAACTCAGCGCAAATGCATCAAAACTGTTATTACCACCAAGCGACTCACGATAAGCCACATTATTAATACTTAATCTGGAACCGTCACTTGGTGAATTCAAATTGTCCCGGGTATCACGCTCTATAACCAAACCCAGACCATTACTGTTAAATCCCGTGAGACCAATGCGGGCGAGCACTTCCTGGGAAAACCAGTCATTTCCGGAGATCGCATAATCCGTGGACAACCCCTGCGGACCAAAGAACCAGTTGCCCTTGAAGCGGTATAAATAACGCACAAATATTGCGTGCACATCATCGGTTGTTAATACCGGCAGGCCGGTACCAAGAAAGTCTGAATATTCATTGTTGATTTCGGCACGGATCGCACCCAGCATCAGTCGTTGATTGTCATTATCAAAATATGTTGCACCAAAGCCACCATAAACCAATGACTCTGTATTGCTGTACGATACTATGGCAGCAAACATTGATGTTGGTGAGCTCTCGTCAAACTTGTGCAGGTACGCACCCATTGCGCCAATAGAGGTACCAAACTTGGGTGCGCTACTGATTAATGGCGTAAACAGCCAGGGCGAATCAGGCGTTTCTGTTGCAGCACCGTCACCGTCCTCAACGGGCGTCGAGACACTTGCATAAATGGAAGTATCTGAAATGCTGCAGACTATGAGCATTAGCAAAACGCGAAAGAAAACTCGATCCATCAGTACATTATATGAATAGCAACAAGAGATAGACACCTTATTGGTTACCAATGGGATGTATAAACGGTCGTTAAAATAGCATACGTTAATCAGTGATCCAATTACGATCTCATTAGGCAGTTTCACCGGCAGTACACACTGATCACGTAAAAATATCTACGCTCAAAATTTTCATTCTGGGTCTGAAAATGAATATTCAGTAAAACCAATACAGGATAGTAAATAATATTACTGATATTACTTCCGGGCTTGTTTTTTCAGGCTTTGTTGAGAGTATCATAGATGATTGATCAAAATAAAATTACTGCGTCTCCATTAATGATTTCAGAAGGACATCGTTCTTTCGATCACCCAGAATGACGCGGTGCTACCAATGGCATAAACGGTGACTTTTGGTAACCATGTCAGTTCCAGCCTGGTCATGTACTTCCAGACATGAATGATGATGATCACGCCGGCTATGAACAGCAACTGACCTGCTTCCACACCGGCATTGAACATCAATAACGCCAGCGGGATATCGGCCTGGGGTAGTCCGACCTCCGCCAGTGCGCCGGCAAAACCGAAGCCGTGCAGCAAGCCGAAGATGAATGCAACGATCCAGGGTGCGCGTATCGCGATGTCCGATTCCCCTTCTTGTTGTTTCACTAACTCGACCGCGAGGAACAGGATCGAAAGTGCAATCATGGCCTCGATGGGCGCCTGTGGCACTTTTACAAATCCGAGTGTTGCCATCGCGAGAGTGATGCTGTGTGCTATGGTGAAGGCGGTGATGGTCTTTACCAGTAACCAGTTTCCTTTCACGATCAGCAGCAGGCAAAGTACGAATAACAGATGATCGATACCACCGAGGATGTGCTCGACACCGAGGACGAAATAATCAGCCATGACCTTCCAGCTGTCCGGGCTGCCCTCGACCACGAATGCGGTCGCATTGGGTTTGAGAATCTGTGTCAGCGTAGTGCCGTCAAGGAACTGTATCCTTACCAGTACATCGGTAATGGTCTGCGCTAATCCATCGATAGCGATGGTCTGGTCAGCCAGCCCCCTGTCCTTGCACTCCAGAGACCATCGTGAGGTATGCGCCCCTGAAGATAAGTAGTTGGCCACTTTCCCCTGTATGGCACAATGCTCCGGGAATACCGGCTGCATGGCCAGCACACGATCGCCCCGTGCCGGCCGTCGCCAGGTGATGTCATAGATAGCCTGCTGGACCTCGGTGATCTCCAGGTATGCCGGGCGCGACTCGTGAGCATGCGTTATAGCGGGTGATAACAGGCAGACAAGCCAGACGAGGAGGAGATTAATCCTGTTCAACGACGATCTCATAGCGTGACTTCAGCTTTTCTACTACAGCTTCGTTCTGTTTCTGGCGCAGATCGAACAGGTAATCATCCCTGACCCGGTCACGGACCTCACTGAAAGGATAGCTGCCGGATGGCTTACGATCTTCGATGAACACCAGATGTATGCCGTATCCCGAACTGACCGGGCCAAGCCAGATACCAGGTTCCAGGGTCTCCAGCCTGTCGGCAAATTCGCGACCGAAATCACGAGCGATGTCATCGCTGCTCTGCTTTTGATACCGGGCCTGCAACATGAAGCGATCGCCCAGTTCGGAACCTGCGTCACTTGTGGCCTTTGTCTCCCGCAGGGTTTGCAGGGCCGCACTGGCTTCATCCAGTGTGCGCTCCCCGCGCAGGTCCGGGTTGAAATAGATATGCCGGAAAGACAGCACTGCTGAACGGCTGTAACGAGAGGCATTGTCCTGGTAGAAGTCCATCAGAACGCCGTCATCGATCTCACTCGGCAGCGTGACATCGGCGATGAGAAATTCGGTCTTCTGCGCCAGGCGACGGCGTACGATCGCATCGTCCTTATCAAGGCCCATCGCCAGTGCTTCACGATAGAGAACTTCTTCTTTTATATGGGCATCGATCAGTCCCTGCAGTTCCTGCTGTGTCGGCGGGCGTTGCCAGAGTTTCCGGTAGACCTTTTCGAAGCGAGCGATATCGCCGGATGTGATGCGGATCTGGTTACTGCCTGCAACATCATCGACCGGGTTCAGCCACGAATAGCTTGCAAACATTACTGCACCCAGTGCCAGGAAATGGACCAGGGGGTCACGAAGAATTTTATGCATGTGGACTTCAGTTATGGCTATGTATGTTGCTGTCTGTCTTTAACGTGTACAAACCGGATCGGTACAGGCCGGTGCGCATGGCACCGCACCGGCAGACCATGCGACCAGCCTGAATGCAGCAGCCAGAATACAGCAGCCTGGACCGGTGTTCACTTACCGTGTATGACCACCGTAATCAGGGTGTATACCAGATCGGCGAGGTATACGCGCGTTCCTGAGTCACCATCGGGATCTTTGGATCCAGGTCTTTGAGCTTGTAGTACTTCGCATCGTAGGCGGTCCAGCGCGGGGTCGGAATCTCAATGACACGACCATAATAAAATGCACGCTCTTTCGGATTGAAGTCCGGATCTTTCCACACTGCGATCAGTTCGGTCGCACCGATCGAATTCGTCCAGGTCGCTTCCTTCACATCTACTGTGTTACCGACTGCCGGTAGTTTGCCGTCCTTGGCGGGTTTGCGATCGCCGGACCAGGCCACATCATAGACTTTCTCATGCAGCTTGCCTTTGTCGTCCATCCAGCCTTTCACAATCTGGTAC
>JASFVM010000034.1:0-13691 GCA_050049835.1 Gammaproteobacteria bacterium | reverse complement strand
GATTATATGGATGCGGGCGAGTTACAGGTTGGTGTAACCCGTGTTCCATTCGGACCCGGTGCCTACGGTGTTTCGCAAAGCTGGTTTTTCGACCTGCATTACTACCTTGGCCTGGCGGATGACATGGATCTTGGTGCCAAGTACCTGACGCAAAAGGGTAACTGGGATCTAGCCTTCGCCTATTTCATCAGCAGTGAGGGTAACTGGAACGGCGCCAGTGAAGACAGTGCGCGCTACAGCTACGATACCGTCAAATGGACCTCGGGGCTGGACGCCAATGGTGATGTTGTCGGTGCCGCAGTCAACGGTTACGAGGAAAAAAACCAGTTCAATCTGCGTGCAGTCTATCAAATGCCGGATCTTGCCATTCCGACCAATATCGGCGTTTCGCTGCAATACGGTGAACTGGGTGGCGTACAGGCAGAAGATGGTGATCACTGGGCTGCTTCCGCGCATATGGTTAACAGCTTGAACAATTTTACCCTGGCCACGCAGCTCACCCGTTACGAAATGAATATTGGCGATGACAATCCACTGGGTACCGACAAGCTGATTCCGATGGGCGCCTATGACTTTGCCTGGCCGGCTGCAACCATGGCCTGGCTACCGGCGGTATCACTCAGTTACAAGTACACGACCACCCTGCTGCCGTGGCTCGATTATGTTCTGCCTTACCTCGAGTACAGCAGCATCATCAAGGATGCGGATGAATTCAATGATAGTGAAATGATTTCCCTGGGCGCGGCCTGGGCACATGACGGCTGGTATATCTACACTGATCTGATCCATTCCAATGGCAACCTTTTTATCGGCAATATCGGTGACGATTATTCCAATATCTTCGATGGCGTGGGCGATTTTGGCGCCGACGGCAATGATCGCTGGAATACCCGGTTCAATATCAACTTCGGCTACTACTTCTGATGAGGTGAATCGATGAGCCATTTAACACATGAGCAGTCAGCTCGCGAAAAAAAAGCCCTCGCAGACAAGTTTAAAAGGGTCGAAAAAGAAGCGCGCCGCAAAGCGGTTCGCGAGCGTGATCGTTTCATCGGCTTGCAGATACGTCCGACTGCGTCATTCGAAGACGATGCCGAGAGCAGGGAGCCCGGTGACACCAACTGGGTCGGGTTTGGTTTTGATGTGCATCCGCACGTGACTTTTATGTCTACAGCGATATTGATTGCCTTCATTCTGCTGACCCTGATGTTCAAGCAAGATGCCAGCGAGCTGTTCAAAACAGCGCTGTCAGGCATTACCAGCACCACGGGCTGGTTCATGATACTCGTGTCCAATGTATTCATCATTG
Organism: Gammaproteobacteria bacterium; assembly: GCA_050049835.1. Classification (GTDB taxonomy): domain Bacteria; phylum Pseudomonadota; class Gammaproteobacteria; order SZUA-229; family SZUA-229; genus JABDQW01. Next base: position 12,382 of record JASFVM010000034.1, on the reverse strand, counting down.
CATCGCTGTACTTTGCGCTGAGCAGATTCGGCAAGATCCGGATCGGTGGTAATGATGCCATTCCCGAATTTACCACGCCGGCATGGTACGCAATGTTGCTCAGTGCCGGCATGGGTATCGGCCTGATGTTCTGGAGCGTCGGCGAACCGATTTACCACTACAGTTCGCCTTCACCCATGTTCGGGGAGATGGTGGCGGCGACTCCCGAGGCGGCACAGGCGGCAATGGGCGTTACCTATTTTCACTGGGGACTGCATCCGTGGGCCATCTATGCCATCGTCGGTCTGAGCCTGGCTTTTTTCGCCTACAATCGTGGTTTGCCGTTAACGATTCGCTCGGTGTTTTATCCATTGCTGGGTGACCGGATTTACGGTTTCTGGGGTAATCTGATCGATATACTTTCAGTACTGGCGACACTGGTGGGCCTGGCCACATCACTGGGGCTGGGGGTCAAGCAGATCAATGCCGGTCTTAATTATCTGTTTGACGTCGAGATCAGCACATCCATACAGGTGATCCTGATAGCTGTGATTACCGGCTTTGCCACCCTGTCGGTGATGGCCGGGCTCGACGCTGGCATCAAGCGCCTCAGCAAGGCGAACATGATCCTGGCAGGGATTTTTATGATATTTCTGCTGCTGGTCGGCCCGACCGTGTTCATCCTCAGCGCCTTTACACAGAATCTTGGCTATTATCTCCGGATTTTTCCCGAACTCAGCCTGTGGACGGAAACCTTCCGCGAGACCAACTGGCAGGGATCGTGGACCGTGTTTTACTGGGCCTGGTGGATATCCTGGTCGCCTTTCGTGGGTATGTTTATTGCGCGCATCTCCAAGGGTCGCACCGTCAAGGAATTTATCCTTGGCGTCATTCTGATTCCGACCCTGCTTTCCTTCATCTGGATGTCGGTGTTTGGTGGTTCGGCGCTTTTTCTTCAATCAACCGGGGTGGCTGATATTGTTGCTGCGGTCAACGAGGATGTGGCCACCGCAATGTTTGTCATGCTCAACCACTTCCCGCTGGCAGGCGTGCTGTCGCTCGCGGCGGTAGTGCTGGTGACAGTATTCTTCGTTACCTCATCCGACTCGGGCTCACTGGTCGTAGATCATCTGACATCGGGCGGCAAGCTGGATTCACCCACACCCCAGCGCGTTTTCTGGGCGGTAATGGAAGGCGTGATTGCAGCGGTACTGCTGATTGGAGGCGGGCTGGCAACCCTGCAAACCGCTTCGGTCAGTACCGGACTTCCCTTTGCAATAGTGCTGTTGATCGGCGTTTATTCGCTCTATATCGGGTTCAGCCAGGAAGTTTATGTCGAGAACGCGGTACAGAAGGCGCTGAAAACAGCTAAAGACGAACAGCTTGTACTCGAAGCGGTTACCACTGCGGTGCAAAACGAAGATGAAAGCCCGCAGCCACCGGGCTCGCCGGATCGCCGTTAAACAACATCAGCAGCTGCAAATATGAGCAAGACTGATCCGGCCTGAGAGCGTACACAGGCAGATGTATTCATGCTTAAAACCGACCGTAAAGGATTTGATACATTGCAAAGGACCAGGCAACTTCAGTGGTTTTTTCAGCGTCAACAGCTTTCTGTTTCATCAGATCGAACATGGCATAGACACCGACATGCCGGTTGGGGGAGAGGTGCTCATCGAGGTTGAGACCCTGAAAGATTTCATCCATATTCAGGTTCCGGATTTGTTCGACGGTCAGGCCGTCACACAGGCTTATCAGTAAGGCCAGAATACCCTTGATCACGCTGGTATCACTGTCACCGGTAAATCTCACCTGGCCATCTTCCATGTCTGCGGTAATCCATACCTGGCTCATACAGCCCAATACCTTGTTTTCATCTGTTTTCAGCCGGTCCGGCATTGCGGGCAGTTTTTCGCCCAGTTCGATCAGGTACTGGTAGCGTTGATCCCAGTCACCGAGCAAATCAAAGATATCCACTATTTCGTCAAGCTGCGTCATAATGCTGCCCCCGTTCGCTGTTATACGGTGAATGATTCGCCGCAACCACACATATTTTTAACATTCGGGTTATTGAATTCAAAACCTTCATTCAAGGCATTCATCTTTACATAGTCGACCGTGGTGCCGTTGAGGTAGGGCAGGCTGCCCCTGTCGACGATTACCTTGACGCCGTGGCATTCAAATACCTCGTCTTCATCCCGGATCTCGTCAGCGTAATCAACAATATACTCCAGCCCGGAGCAGCCAGACTTGCGGGTGCCAAGGCGCAGGCCAATGCCATTGCCACGTTGTTGCAACATCGTGTTTACACGCGTTGCCGCATTTTCTGTCAGTTCAATTTTCATCATACCTCTCCTATAAAAGACCCAGTGTGAGTTTGACTTCGTCTGACAGCTTTTCACTGTCCCATGGCGGATCCCAGGTCAGCTCAACACAGACATTATCCACCTCGTCAATTGCCTTGATTGCACATTCAACCTGTGCAGGCATTGAGCCGGCGACCGGACAGTTGGGTGATGTTAATGTCATCACAACATCCACATCCCGGCCCTTGATGTCAATTTCATATATAAGTCCAAGATCATAAATATTCACCGGTAATTCCGGATCGTATATATTGCGCAGCGCAGCGATTATCTTTTCCTTGAGCGGAGCATTTTCAGGCACATCTGTCCTGGACTGAGCCTGTTGTTCATATGCCTTGAAATGGACAACTGAGTCGCTCATGACAAGATATCCTGACGGCCGAAAATTGCGGCTATCTGTTCATGAATGAAATCCTGTACCTGTTCATCATCAACATGAGAAAGGACCTGTTCGGCGAAACCCATGCAAATCATTTTACGGGCTTCATGCTTGTTAATACCGCGTGATCGCAGGTAGAAGAGCTGGTTGGGATCGAGTTTGCCTACCGTAGTACCGTGACTGCATTTGACGTCATCGGCATGAATTTCAAGTTGCGGCTTGGTATCGACTTCGGCATGCTGCGTCAGCAGCAGGTTCTTGTTCGATAACTGCGCGTCGGTTTTCTGGGCGTCTTTTTCTACCAGGATCCTGCCGTCGAAAACAGCGCGTCCTTTACCATACACGATGCCCTTGAAGTTTTCACGGCTGCTGCAATGCGGCAAGCTGTGCACTACATCAAGGTGAAAGTCCGTATATTGTTGTTCGCCAACGGTATACAGGCCATCGAGATTACAGCGGGCATGTTGTCCATCAAAGCGGGTGTTGATATCTGTCCGGCTCCATGCTCCGCCAGTGGCGATATTGATACCGCTGTACTCACTGGCGGTATCCTGGCGCAACGCGATACGGCTTAAATGATGGGCATTGTTGCTTTCATTCTGCAGTCGATAATGCTGCAAGCTGGCATTTGCGCCCAGGGATACCCTGGTTATGCCGTTGAAAAAGTAAGTTGATGAATCAATGCCGGCAAAGTGCTCGACCACTTTGGCCTGTGCGCCGGCTTCCAGTATGACCAGTGAATGCGGCTGGGCAAGTGCATTTCGTTCACTTGAGCTGTTCAGATATACAATCTCGACAGGCAGGTCCAGAGCCATGTTTTCCGGCACATGAATAAATACACCATCGTCAATCAGGGCAAGGTTCAACTCGGTAAACACATCCGGAGTCTGCCATGTGTTTTTATCCAGCCACCCGGTAACCAGTTCGGGCTCGGTAGCAAGCATCTGGTGCAAGCTGCCAATCCTGATATTCTCTGCTGACACGTGGTCAGTTGACATCTCAGGGACAAATCGTCCATTGGCAAAAACCAGCCGGTGACTTTCATTCTCGGCATAAATCCAGTTGGCGACAGTGCTGTCCTGTAGTTCCCCGGGCGGGATATGCTGACAGCGATAGTCCTGTTTGTATAACCTGGCCAGATCGGAATAGCGCCATGCTTCCTGCTTGCGTTCAGGCAGGGCAATAACATTGATCGCCTGCCTGGCGTCTGCACGTGTCTGAGTCAGCCAGGGCAGTGTGGTCTCAGCCATGTTGCCGGCATTCTGTGTAACGGTATCAGTAAACCATTGACGTTGTGCGAGCTGCGTATTCATGCCGCATCCTCCTCCAGGATCCAGCTGTAGCCTTTCTCTTCGAGTTCATAAGCGAGCGATTTGTCGCCTGAGCGGACGATTCGTCCGTTGGCGAGGACATGAACAAAATCCGGTTTGATATAGTCAAGCAAACGTTGATAGTGAGTGACGACGATCATGGCGCGCTCCGGACTGCGCAGGGCATTGACACCGCCAGCGACGATACGCAGGGCATCAATATCCAGCCCGGAATCGGTTTCATCGAGAATCGCAAGGCAGGGTTCGAGCAGCGCCATTTGCAGGATTTCATTGCGTTTTTTTTCGCCGCCGGAAAAGCCGCTGTTAACATCGCGTTTCAGCAGTTTATCGGGCAGCTCCACCAGTTGCGCCTTTTCGCGGATCAGCTTCATAAAACTCACTGCATCCAGTTCGTTTTCGCCATTTGCCTTGCGGATGCTGTTCAGTGATTCGCGCAAAAAAGTCATATTGTTGACGCCGGGCAATTCGACCGGGTATTGCATAGCAAGGAAAATGCCCTGATGTGCACGTTCCTCGATGTTAAAGTCGAGCAGGTTCCGGTTCTTATAGCTCACTTCGCCTGCTGTCACCTGGTAGCCTTCGCGGCCTGACAGGATGTGAGCCAGCGTGCTTTTACCGGAACCGTTCGGCCCCATGATTGCATGCACTTCGCCGGCATTTACCTCCAGGTCCAGACCATTGAGGATCGGTTTGTCATCGGCACTGGCGTGTAAATTTTTGATCTTAAGCATGTTCAATTCCTCGCGTTAGTTAACCAACGGCACCTTCGAGAGTGACGTTCAACAATTTCTGTGCTTCAACAGCAAACTCCATCGGCAGTTCCTTGAACACCTCTTTACAGAAGCCGTTTACAATCATCGAAACAGCAGCCTCTTCGTCGAGGCCGCGTTGCTGGCAATAGAACAACTGGTCTTCGCTTATTTTCGAAGTGGTGGCTTCATGTTCGACATCCGCACTCGGGTTACTGACTTCGATGTAAGGAAAAGTATGAGCACCGCACCTGTCACCCATCAATAAGGAATCGCATTGCGTGTGGTTGCGTGCATTCTCTGCGCGTTGTGACATGCGCACCAGGCCGCGATACGTATTCTGACCTTCGCCTGCCGATATGCCCTTGGATACAATCGTGCTGCGGGTGTTGCGGCCGATATGAATCATCTTGGTACCGGTGTCAGCCTGCTGCCTGCCCCTGGTGACAGCGACAGAATAGAACTCACCGGTTGAATCATCGCCACGCAAGATGCAGCTGGGATACTTCCAGGTTATTGCAGAACCGGTTTCAACCTGCGTCCATGAAATGTGCGAGCGGTCTCCGCGACAGTCGCCACGCTTGGTGACAAAGTTGTAAATGCCGCCGCGGCCCTTTTCATCACCCGGATACCAGTTCTGTACCGTTGAGTACTTGATGGTGGCGTCACCGAGTGCAACCAGCTCGACAACCGCCGCATGCAGCTGGTTCTCATCGCGCATCGGTGCAGTACAGCCTTCCAGGTAGCTGACATAACTGCCTTCGTCGGCAACGATCAGGGTACGCTCGAACTGGCCGGTTTTTGCTTCGTTGATGCGGAAGTAAGTCGACAGCTCCATCGGGCATCGCACGCCGGGCGGAATGTAAACGAAAGTACCATCACTGAAAACCGCTGAATTCAAGGCGGCAAAGAAATTGTCTTTATGCGGTACGACGGTGCCAAGATATTGCTGTACCAGTTGCGGGTGTTCGCGTACAGCTTCCGACATGGAGCAGAAAATAACGCCGGCATCGGACAGCTTTTCCCGAAAAGTCGTGGCCACCGATACACTGTCGAACACGGCATCGACGGCAACACCTGCCAGCGCTTTCTGTTCCTCGAGCGGGATGCCCAGCTTGTTGTAGGTGTCGAGCAACTCCGGATCAATTTCGTCCAGACTCCTGGGGCTATCGGCTTTTTTCTTGGGTGCCGAATAATAGGAAATGCCCTGGAAGTCGATTTGCGGCAACTTCAGCTTGGCCCAGTCGGGCGAGCTCATACCCAGCCAGTGCCGATAGGCCGCAAGCCGCTTTTCGGTCATCCACTCCGGCTCGTTCTTCTTCGCTGAGATGATGCGCACCACATCCTCGCTGAGCCCCGGTGGCAGAGTGTCAGATTCGATGGCTGTTATAAAACCCGCGTCGTAACCTCTTTTAATCAGGTTTTCAACAGTATCAGTTGTTGTATTCATTGAGTCACGACCCCCTCCCGTTAATTTCCGAGTATTTTACTCAGGTATTATATGGGTCGTCAGGAGGGTTTCAACCGTACACTTCTGGGGTTATTCAATGATTTCCCGCAGGGGGACAGCATGGCTTTGTACAGATCAGCGAGAAAGGCTTTAATTGCTAATAATTACAATAAGTTATGATTGTGTTATCCGGGCAGAACCGAAATCTGCCGGATCAGAACCGGCAGTCATGTTTCAGAAATATATTTGCCCGGTAACAATAGCTGGCTGGAATGATCGATTATTGATTTTCAGCCGTTTCACAGACGCCGGATGTTGCAAAGGTATCGAGTTTTTCGAAAAAGGTTTTGTGATCAATATAGTGTGCACCGTCACAGGAAAAGGTCATGCCGATCATGCCATTGATCAGGTTGATCGAGCCGTTGCGCATGTAAATAGTTTCGTCAGTTGTCCGTAAGCGTTTGAATTCATTTAGAATATCATGCACTTCACTGGCATCGATTACCGGCTGCAGGTGTTTCAGTGACCTGTCAGTAAACTGCTCAATAAAACCGGGATCAAGCACCTCTTCCCTGACATAAACACGATAGCGGTAGGCATCATCGCTGAACCAGCAGGTTAGCTGGCTGGATGAGTAGTGGATCTTGACGTGAAATGCGCCTTTCTTCGTCAGCAGGTCCTGTACGATGCCATGTATGCGGTCGATTTTCTCGTCGAACAGACTGGTAACGCGCGTTTGCTGGAACAAAAATGCCCTGACCGATGGATCGCCCTTGATCTGTAACCATTTATAAGGCATCGCGATGTCTCCAGAAATTAACAATGCCATCCTGTAACGCGGATGACTTCGTCATGCTTGATCTTAATTCCAGACTGATTTACTCAAGTATGATTCAGTATAATCTTTTATCTGATTTCGACAAGTCGTACTTCACGGTGTTTGCCTTATGGCCCGGCTTCAACGAACAGGCGGATGTTTTTGCCGGACCGGGCTGCATATCATGATCTTCATTGTTTTCCTGCGGGTAGAGTCAGCAGGGAAATGCTGTATTTGAAATCTGAGTGACACGGTTTGCTGGTTGCCAGTAGCGGACAAAACGCCATAAATGGATGAAATAAGCCCGCCTGAAAGGATAAGCACTGGATTTCAGGTGTGTTTTGGGAATAGACTGTAATAACAAGATACCATTATGTAAGGTGAGTTTATCTGCAAACCAGAACCACACAGGAGTCGTATTATGTATAACAAACTGTTACAAACCTTCAGCCTGGTCGCTGTCGGGACTACGCTCGTAGTCTCTGCGCCGCTTCAGGCGGAATCAGCAAAACAAGCAGAAAAAGCCGTCGAGGCAAAGGTTATGGAGTCGATTGACCGCAATAAGGATGGCAGGCTCAACCGCGAAGAGCAGGCTTATGCGCGCCAGTTACAGCGAATCGTCGACCAGAACTGGGACGGCAGGGTCAGCGATGCTGAAAAACAACGGGCAATGAAAATCATTAACTGGGTCGATCGCAATGATGACGGTCGTATCAGCAAAGGCGAACAGAATCGTGCAATCAGCATGTACAAGCAGATCGATATCAATGGTGATGGCCGCGTCAGTTATCGGGAAGAAACGTTTGCAACCTGGGTGTTTGATGAAATCGACAGCAATCGTGATGGCAGAATCAGCGAGGCTGAAAAAGCACGTGCGAACAAATTCCTCAACTGGGTAGACCGTGATGATGATGGTTTCATTTCTCGTCCCGAACAGGCGTTTGCCAGCGAAGAGTTTGATCGCATCGATCGTAATGATGATGGCGATATCAGTATGCGAGAATTTCGTATGAAACGTATGCCGGAACCACCACCGCCACCACGGATGCGAGAAGATTTCGGGCCGATGGGCTTCGATGACGACTTTGGTCCGCGTGATTTTGAACAGCGTCGCTGGCCGGAGCCGCCATCGCCACCACGGATGCGAGAGGATTTCGGGCCGATGGGTTTCGATGACGACTTTGGTCCGCGTGATTTTGAACAACGTCGCTGGCCGGAGCCGCCACCGCCGCGTCCTCGTTGGTAATACAACCAGGCCAGTTGAACACGATGGGGGCTGCGGCCCCCATCGGTATTTCAGGACACTCTCATTATCATGTTGGGCGATCAATGAAGTAGTATTTCAGTCTTACAGGCATCCTGATTGATAGTCTCATGCAAGAATTCTACAGTATCAGCAGCCAGCAACATTCAGTAGCAGCAGTGATAGAGGAGTGTATGCAACTGCTGGACAATGCCCCCTTTGCTGCAAATTTCGGTTTTATTTATGCGACAGATGAAATGTCATCTGGATATGAAGCGCTGTTGCAGGCATGCAAGGAAAAAACGGGCATTAAACACTGGGTGGGTTCGCTAGGTATAGGCATTATCGCATCCGGGAAGGAAATATATGATTTGCCGGCAGCCAGCATTATGCTTGCCGAATTTGATGCAAATGAATTTTCCATACTGCCCTTGATTCGCAATCCGAACGAGATTGCATCAAAGTTTAAAACCCCTCATCCATTTACTACCAGTTTCATGCTGATTCATGGTGATCCGCTCCACGAAGAAACCCAGAACCTGATTCAGGGACTGCACCGGAACATCGACAATGCTTTTGTCGTTGGCGGCCTTACTTCTTCGCGTGAAAAACAACTGCAAATTGCAGATGATGTCTGTAGTGGTGGTATATCTGGCGTGGTTTTCTCTGAAAACACAGGCGTGCTCACAAGCCTTAGCCAGGGTTGCAGCCCTGTCGGTAGCAAACACCGCATAACAAGGGCAGAGGAAAACGTAGTGTTTACGCTTGATCAGCAACCTGCGCTGAATGTAATGATGGAGGATATCGGTGTGGCCGACTACGATGAACTCAGGGAGACAAACGCTGATGTTTTTGTTGGCCTGTGTATTCCGGGAGCCGATGTACATGACTATACCGTGCGTAACCTTGTTGGTGTTGATTTTGATCATCATGTGTTTGCTATCAATGACTATCTCAGTGAGGGCAACGAACTCGTATTTTGCAGACGCGATAAACAGAGTGCGGTCGAAGACATGCAGCGGATGCTGGAAAACATTTCAGGGAGACTGGAGAACAGTCCGAAGGGCGGAGTTTACATTTCCTGCCTTGGCCGGGGTCGTGAGCAGTTTGGTAATAATGCCGAAGAGGTAAAAATGATCCATCAGAAGCTGGGAGATTTTCCCCTTACCGGTTTTTTTGCCAACGGCGAAATACACCATGATAAACTTTATGGCTATACCGGAGTGCTTGCATTATTCATATAAAAACATCATTTGCCCTGCGAATTTACCGTTTACCGATTTTGATGAGAATAAAATGAAATACTTGATACTGAGAACAGGGTTACTGGCTTTTGCATTAATGCTTGCAAGTTGTGCGGAACTGGAAAAGTATGCCGACGTAATCAAGCCAACAGCAAAAATGACAGGCAGCAGGTTGACTAATATCGATTTCGAAAAGGCTGACCTTGTATTTGATCTGGCGGTAGAAAATCCAAACCCTGTTGCGATCAATGTTGCCGGGCTGAATTATGATCTGAAAATTGAAAACCACTCCCTTATCAGCGGTGTAACTGCGCGTGGAGCCGAGATCAAACCCGCTTCAACCAGTACCGTACAAATACCTGTATCATTGAAATTTGATGATTTGAAGAGATTACCGGGAGAGATCTGGAAACAGGACAGGTTTGGTTACCAGCTGGATAGCGAAATTGTAGTTGATCTGCCGGTTATAGGTAATTATGCGATACCGGTGTCGAAACAAGGTGAGCTGCCGGTCCCGAAATTGCCTTCGATCAAATTGAAGGATCTTCAGGTTAAACAGCTGAGCTTGACAGCGGCAGAAGTCGTTGCCCGGGTGGAAATCCAGAACCCCAATGATTTCGACCTTGGATTCAGTGATTTTGATTACCGGTTGAAAATAAATCAGCAGCCATGGGGGGAAGGTAATATCAGTCAGAGCAGGAGTGTACCGAAAAAAGGCAAGAGCACCATCGACATACCGGTCAAACTCAACCTTATGACTATGGGGCAGGCAGCTTACCAGATACTGTCAACAAAACAGCCAATGGAATACAACCTGACAGGTGGCATGACAGTGGATACCGGTATAGAGATGTTCAGTAACTATAAAATGCCGCTGAATATCAGCGGCAAGGCAGCACTGTACTGAGGCTGATATCACAACAGCCGGTAATAACAACGAAAGACAGGCCGGTATGAGGCACAGGCTTATAGTTCAGCGTCATTGCCCGGGTAAAAACTAAAATGAAATCTCTTGGTGCAGTTGCCTGCGGTCATGCGGAAACCGCAAAAGCTGCGGAATCAATATTAAGAGAAGGCGGTAATGCTTTTGATGCGATTATCGCAGCATTTCTGACATCGTGCGTTGTTGAGCCTGTACTGGCCTCGCTTGGCGGTGGAGGATTCCTGCTGGCACACACTGGTAGTCATCGTGATGTGCTTTATGATTTCTTTGCGCAAACTCCTCATATTCCGTTAGCCCGCGACAAGCTGGACTTCTATCCCATTCATGCGGATTTTGGTGCGACGACCCAGGAGTTCCATATCGGTCTTGCGTCAATTGCCACGCCGGGTGCAATAAAAGGTATTTTTGAAATACATCGGGATCTTTGCACTATACCGATGCCGGTGCTGGTGCAGCCGGCTATCGAAGCGGCCAGACATGGTGTGGTGATGACTTCATTCCAGGCTTATATCTTCAATATTATTGCGCCGATATTAGCGGCCACGGAAGAATCAAGGCAGCAGTACCAGAGTCCTGGCCATCCGGAAAAACTGATCACTGAAGGAGAGTTGTTCAAATTTTCGCGAGTTGCGGATTTTCTTGATGCATTGGCAATAGAAGGCAGCGACCTTTTCTATCGAGGTGAGATTGCACAATCCATTTCCAGCATGTGCGCGACCGGTGGTGGCCAGCTTACTCGAGAGGATCTGGCGGATTACCGGGTATTGGTGCGCAAGCCGGTCAGCATGGCGTATCAACAGCATCGTGTTCTGACCAACCCTGCTCCTTCCTGTGGCGGGACACTGATCGCATTTGCATTGAACATGCTCGAGCATACCAACATTCGTGCACATGCATTCGGCTCGCGTGCGCATCTGCAGCTGCTGGCTGAAACGATGAAGTTGACCAATGAAGCACGATTCGAAACCCATGCCGTTTCGTCAGAACAGAGGACATTACAACATCTGCTTGATGCCAGCCTGCTTGCAGAATACCGCGATAGAATCCTCGGTAACACACGTTCATTGCATGGCACGACACACATGAGCGTTATGGATAATAAAGGCAATGTGGCTGCCCTGACCGCAAGCAATGGCGAGGGCTGCGGGCACATTGTTCCCGATACCGGCGTTATGTTAAACAACATGCTTGGTGAAGAAGACCTGAACCCGGATGGCTTTTATCGATGGCCGGCTAACAGGCGAATGACGTCGATGATGGCGCCAACACTGGTTATGTGTCCGGATGGAAGGAAAATCAGCCTGGGATCGGGTGGATCAAACCGCTTGCGTACGGCCATCTTGCAGGTGCTGATCAATATCATTGATTTCGGTAAACCGTTGCATGAGGCAATCAACCAGCCACGCATACATTTTGAAAGTGACTTGCTAAGTATCGAACCCGGGTTTGAAATGAAAGCACTCCTGCCGTTGTTTGAAAGCTTTGCAAACTACAGGCTGTGGGAGCAGCAAAACCTCTTTTTTGGTGGTGTGCATACCGTCACCGAACATAACGGCCGCTTTGATGGCGCCGGTGACCAGCGCCGTGGCGGTATCGCGTTAATCGTTGATTAGCAAACGAACCCCCTGAATAGTGGCATGCTTCGATCCGGATCAACACTGCCGGGAGTGTAAAGTTTCCTGATTCCTGTAGCCCTGCTTTACACTTTGATGTCCATCCTCCGACAACAATATCTGTAACTTATTGATAAATAAAGGTGTCATTGATTGTAGGCATGGAATATGCCTTTATATACATGATACTGAGCTGTATGCAAAGGAGGTGTCTGAAATGAGCATAATGATCAAGTTATTTTTAATGGCTTATCTGCTGGTCATGGTT
>JASFVM010000256.1:0-4334 GCA_050049835.1 Gammaproteobacteria bacterium | reverse complement strand
TTTCGAGAACTGCAGTGGGTGATTCCGGGTGGGCAATCAGTTCGGCATCAGGGTGCTCCTTCATCAGGCGTTTCAGTTCCTCCGCCTTGAATTCGTCATGCACGACACAGAACCCCTGCCAGTTGATAATGTCAGCACCGGTTTTGCCCTGTACATAATTGCCGAGGTGACGATCGGGCGCAAAAATTATTTTTTCGCCCCTGGCGTGCAGATGGGCAACGATATCGACAGCATTGGCCGAGGTCACAACCCAGTCAGAGCGTGCCTTGACGTCGGCGCTGGTATTGGCATAAACCACGACGGTCCTGTCCGGATGCTGATCGCAGAAGGCACTGAAAGCGTCTACCGGACAGCTCAGGTCCAGCGAGCATTCTGCTGCCAGGTCAGGCATGATGACACGCTTTTCCGGATTGAGAATCTTCGCCGATTCACCCATAAAACGCACGCCGACAACAACCAGTGTTGTTGCCGGATGGCGATTGCCGTAATCAGCCATTCCCAGAGAGTCACCGACATAACCACCGGTGGCATCGGTCAGGATCTGTAAATCTTCGTCAACATAATAATGCGTTATAAGTACAGCATTCTTTTCCTTGAGCAGGGATTTGATTTTTGCAAACAGGGCATCGCGCTGCTCACTGGAAAGCTCGTGCGGCCGGGTAGCGCTCAACGCCTTGCTGCGTATTTCATCAACCAGTTGCAGCGGTATTTCAGGTGCTTTACTCAAAAGATATTCCTTACTTATATGGATTAAAAAGACCGCCCGACATTTCAGCAACATCGGGGTCTGAAAACAGCCATACTCTATACCATAACATTTCGGTTTATGAACAGAAAATATACAAAAAGTAGGGTAACCGGCGTCCCGCTGTAGCGCCCCTTATTACCCTGTTTCAATGACGTGTCACCGGAACGGTGATCAGGTAGGAACACGCCTTCCCTGGCGTGATTACGGTCTACTTTGGAACAGATCAGCAGCTTGATACACGTTGGTCGTTAACGGCATCGACTGTCTGCAGGCAAGGCTTCCGTACTGTTTCCGCCTAACGATTGGCGTTTCTACCGCGCAGTATCATGAACGATGTCAAGCAACTGCAAAAATACGGCAGAATTGACCTGTTAAAGCCCGACAGGCAGGGCGAGCAGCATCCCTTTGCAGGTATTGTGTTGAACGATGCCAGTGAGAGATTTGCGGACGATCTTGCGACCAACCAGCTGATTAAAACGAATTTTCAGCGCTGTACCGACAGGAAAGGAAATCGCACCATGGCGCAGCATTATCGAACGCGATCCGACGGGCTTTGCCTTGTACATGCCAATCCGCTTTTCATGATAAGTCACATTCACCAGTGGAAATGTTTCATTCTGCTGTTGCTTTGTCTTCATTCCTACCACCTCATGATCTACGTGCTTCTGAGTTAGTATTCACGCAGCTCGCGCTGCATCCTTTGAATCTGTTTCATACGAAAACCGGACAGTTATATAACAATATTGGTGACAATTTGACAGTATGGATGCGATTAGTACAGTAAAGATTTCTTTATCGTCAGTTGTGCTGAAGATAACGCAGATGGAATATTAGTAATTGCTAAAGATATTCCCAATTTTGTCGCTGGCGCAAATCAGTAAAATTCGCACGCACTGAGTCTTTTCGTTGTACGAGTCAAGAGGCAGAGATGAACTACAAGCAATCCGATCCATACAACCGGCTCATGTTGTCCATGTTGACTGCATGTGTGATCCTGGTTTTGAACGTTATTTTTGTTCTATATGGATCAGGCAGCATGTTCTGGGAAAGGCTTCACCGGATGATTTTATCGCTCGTGATTGAGATCTGAACAACGTATATATCGAATCCTGACGTCGCCGGTTACAGCACTCCGTTTTATTCTCGCAGGCGTCAGGAACTGTCTGCTTTCAGGCACAAACGCACCAGTTCCGCGATGGATCTCTGCTCTGTCTTGCGCATGATATTAGAGCGATGCACGTCTACAGTCTTTGGGCTTAATTCGAGCGCCGAGGCTATCTGCTTTGATGATTTTCCGGCAAGCAGGTGCTTCAGAACTTGCTGTTCGCGTTCGCTCAGCAGGTTTAACCGTTGACGTGCCTGTTCATGTTGGGCATGTGCCTGCTTCGCAGCCATGCTCTTCCCCATGCACTTGTTAACAAGCTCGATCAACTCCTGCTCGTTGAAGGGCTTTTCCAGGAAATCAGTCGCGCCCTCCTTCATCGCCTGCACTGCCATCGAGACATCGCCATGCCCGGTGATCATGACAAGCGGCACCTGCGGTACCTGGTCAACAAGCCGACGTTGCAGCTCAAGTCCGCTCATGCCGGGCATACGAACATCAACCAGCATGCAAGCGGGACGCTCGCGTTGATAAGCCTGCAACAAATCCTCCGCTGATGCAAAAGTTCGGGCGGTGATACCGACCGACTGCAGCAGTGCGCTGAGGGACGTTCGGACGCCTTCATCATCATCGACGATGTATACGATCTTGTGGCTTGTTTCAGTCATGGTCTTGCTGTCCCACCAGCGGCAGTGTGAGTACAAATGATGTCATTGGTGCCGATCCCCACTTGATATCAAGACGGCCGCCATGTGCCTCAACGATCGATCGGCTCACTGACAGGCCTATGCCCAGTCCATCGTCCTTTGATGTAATGAAAGGATGAAAGACCTGGTCCTCGATCCCTGCCGGTATACCGGGCCCGGAATCGCTGACAGTAACGTGAACCGAACTGTCGTCAACATGCGAGTGGATTTCCAGACGGCGTGGATCATCCTTTACATCGGCGAGCGCTTCGATAGCATTCCTCATGAGATTGAGTATTACTTGCTGCAGCAGAATTTCATCGGCGATCACCTCCGGTATATCCGTCTGCAGATCTGTCGCAAGATCGATATTGTACCTGCGAATTTCATCCTGCATCCAGCCAATGACATCACGAATCAGGGCATTGATGTCAGTTGGCTCATGCTCGGTTTCCTGCTTCTTGAGGAAAGCCCTGAGACGTCGCACCACCTCGCTAGCCCGTTTGGCGTGATCGCGTATATCCATGATCCAGGCGAGCAACTGTTCATTATCATGCTGCCCTGACCGCAACGTATGCTCGCACGCGGTGCTGAAATTGGCGATGGTGGCCAACGGCTGATTGATTTCATGCGCGATCTCCGTCGCCATTTCCCCCATGCTGTTGATACGCTGCGCATGGGCGAGCTCCAGCAGGCGATGCCTTTCGCTTTCCCGTGCTTTGTCCAGCTCGGTAATGTCATTGACGACACCAAAGAAACCACGCACCGAACCGTCGTCATTGCGGTCAGGTACATATGTCGCAGCAATGGTGCGTGTACCTGCATAGCGGAAAGGTATGCGCTGTTGAAAACTCACCAGTTCGCCATCGAGCGCTCGATCCATGTAAGGACGCACTTGCGCATAACCCTCTTTGCCCAGTACTTTTTCGATTCGGCAACCTGACAGCTTCTTCCGGTCGAATCCGAAGAAGGTAGTGTATGCCTTATTATTGAAGCGAAAACACCGCTCACTGTCCACATAACAGATGAGTACCGGAACATTGTCCAGCAGTTTCGTCATGGACACAGTCAGTGCTTTTTGCCGTACCGGGAGACGCGCAAGCAGCCAGGAAAGCGGTATCAGCAGCAGGAGAATCAGCCCGCACAGTGCAAGCAGCCGCAGGGCTTCGTCGAGGCTGTCGGTGCGAAACACCGATTTCGGCACAATGGAAACCACGATCCAGTGATAGTCATCGGGTACCGTGACCAGACTGGAACGCAAGCTCGTTGCCAGTTCGCGCGGATAGATCCGGGTAAAGGTAAACAGGTTGCCATCGGCAAAAAACTGCCCTTCGTCCGAGGCCAGAATGTGCTGCCAGGCTTGCGGGTACAGGTTCGCCATTGTGTGCGTGCTGTTTGCCTGCAGGGCAAAGCCCCATTCATCCGCATCTTCAGGCCCCTTCAGCCAGTATCCATCCGCGTTGGTCAACCAGACATTGGCACCCGGATCAGCCCTGGCCGCGGTGATACTTTCCAGCAGGTCGTATCCGGAGTAGTTCAGTACCACCAGGCCAGTCCTGGTGCAGGAGGAATCACAAACCTGTGTGGCGATTCGCAGTGCCGGCTTGTATGGCAATTCCAGGCGGCCCTGCTCGATGTTCAGGTCGAATGTTGACAGGTAGATTTGCCCGTATTCCATTTCCATCGCATCGCGGAAATAGTACCGGCTGCTTTTATCCTGCAGATGTTCTCGTGGTACGATGGCCGGGTTGCCTTTGTTGTAGTTGACACGCACAACCTCCATGCCACCTGCGTCGAT
>JASFVM010000255.1:0-4337 GCA_050049835.1 Gammaproteobacteria bacterium | reverse complement strand
TCGGTTATGACAACGCAACACCCGGCAAGCTGGCGCTGCTCTCCCAGTCCGGCGCGATCTGTACCGCTATCCTTGACTGGGCCGCGACACAAGGGGTTGGGTTCTCGACGGTGGTATCGCTCGGTGACGCGTCCGATATCGGATTCGGCGAGTTGCTGGACTTCCTCGCGCTGGACCCGGGAACGCGCAGCATCCTGCTGTACGTCGAAGGCGTCAATGACGCGCGTGCGTTCCTCAGCGGCCTGAAAGCGGCTGCGCGCATCAAGCCCGTGATCCTGATCAAGTCGGGACGCCACGAGGCCAGCTCGAAGGCGGCGATGTCCCATACCGGGGCCCTGGTCGGCGGTGACGATGTATTCGATGCTGCGATCGAGCGTGCCGGTGTGGTGCGCGTCTACACGATTTCCGATCTGTTTTCCGCGGCACGCATCCTGTCGACCGACAGTCACCTGAGGGGAAACCGCCTGGCGATCGTAACCAATGCCGGCGGGCCGGGCGTCATGGCAACGGATTGTGCAGAGGACCTGGGCGTGGCGTTGACCAGCCTCAGCGAGGAGACCGTCCGCGCAATGGATGCGGTCCTGCCTGCGCACTGGTCGCGCGCCAATCCGGTCGATATTCTCGGTGATGCCGACCCCACCCGCTACGCGGAAGCCGTACGCATATGCCTCGATGATCCGGGTGCCGACGGCGTGTTGATCATCCTGACCCCGCAGGCGACGACCGAACCGACCCGGGTCGCCAGGGAGGTGATCGCGGCCGTGAGTAAAACCCGCAAGCCGGTGCTTGCCGCCTGGACCGGCGGCGAACGGGTACAGGAAGCGCGCAAGTTGTTCGTTGCTGCGGGCATACCGCACTTCAATACGCCGGAGACGGCGGTGAGCGCATTCAACTTCCTGGCGAGATTCCATCAGAACCAGAAATTGCTGATGCAGGCGCCTGAGCCTGTTACGGGTGACGAGCCTGCGGATGTCAATGGCGCAAAAATGATTATCGAAGGTGTGATGGCGCAGGGGCGCGACATCCTCACGGCGCAGGAGTCAAAATCCGTGCTGGCGGCGTTCCATATCAAGGTGAATCCGACAATCACGGTCCATTCGGCCCAGGAGGCGCTGATCGCCGCGGAATCGCTCGGTTATCCGGTCGTGTTGAAGATCAATATGCCCGAGTTCAGCCACAAGTCTGACATCGGCGGTGTGCGCCTGAATATCGTGATGGCCCAGTCCGTGCGCAAGAATTTCATCGAAATGGAAGAGGCGATCAGGAAGCAGCATCCAGAGATCGACGCAGTCGTTATGACGATCGAGCCCATGTATCGATCGGCATCCGCGCGCGAACTGATGATCGGCGTCGTGCGCGATCCGGTGTTCGGTCCGGCGATCAGTGTCGGCATGGGCGGCACGCTGGTGGAGATCCTCAAGGACCGGGCAGTTGGCCTGCCTCCGATTAACCGCAGTGTGGCGAACCGGATGCTGTCACGAACACGGGCGGGGAAACTGATCCGCCAGTTCCGTAACATGCCCGCAGCCAATGAAGAGGCGCTGCTGCAGGCGATGATGCGCATCTCGGACCTGGTCAGTCACCTTCCTGAAGTACTCGAACTGGACATCAACCCGCTGATCGTCGATGAGCAAACCGTTCTGGCCGTGGATGCGCGGATCAAGGTGGGCCCCTCCAGCAACCTGATGCCCTACGAGCACATGGCGATCCACCCCTATCCTGCCGAACTCGAGCAGACCTGGCAGCTGGCGTCCGGGCTGGATGTCGTGATTCGTCCTATCAAGCCAGAGGATGCCGGCATCGAACAGGATTTCATCCGCAACCTGTCTGAGCGATCACGTTTTTTCCGGTTCATGCGCGCGATGCAGGAACTCACACCCGACATGCTGGCGCGCTTCACCCAGATTGATTACGACCGGGAAATGGCGTTCGTGGCACTGAAGAAAGGACCGGAAGGGATGGTTGAATTCGGAGTCGCGCGCTATGTCACGAACCCGGACTGGAGCAGCGCCGAGTTCGCCCTGGTGGTGGCGGACGAATACCAGAGGAAAGGCGTCGGCACCAAGCTGATGCAGGCGCTGATGAGCACGGCGAAAAACCGGGGACTGAAGATCCTGGAGGGCGAGATTCTCGAGCAGAACCGCCCGATGCGTTCACTGGTGAAAAAGCTGGGGTTTGTCGAAGAGCCGATTCCGGAGGACCCACAGGTCGTTCATGTCTACAAGCACCTTTAGCCCGTCCCCTTATAATCAATTTGATTGTGTAATATAACGGCGTTACTTTTTTCGTTTCGCATGCTGTAAGTGAGTCCGCGCTTATCATACCAAAACGGGCATTAGTACTCATGGGACAAATATCTTCGCTGTTCGTCAGAAAGGTCATCAATGAAGCAGACGAGCGTGTCAACAAGGATGCCTTGCTGCGCTCGGTTGGGGTCGATCCTGATACCCCGAGCGATCCTTCATATATGGTACCCGATACCGAGTACTACGAATTTCTCGAGAGGCTGTTTGAACTCGACGGGAACGGCGTAACGATTCCACTAAGGTCCGGTGCGGCGATGCGCTGCGATGACTATGGAGCTTTCGGTCTCGCCTGGAAGTCGGCAACCAGTCTTCGGGGTTCATACGAGCGGGCCGTACGCTATGCGAAAGTACTGACGAGCGTTTCGACCTATCAAGTCGAGAAAACAGAAGCTGGCGCGTTCATGCATTTGCATCGTGCCGGCGAGAGACGCCCTGGCATGTGTATTTCCAACGAGGCCACCATTGCGAGCATCACCTCAATCAGCCGGGAGGTTGCCACGGGAGCGTTCAACCCCATTGCAGTATATTTCAAACATTCAGCGCTCGGGCCCGTCACCGATCATGAGGCCTACTTCGGGTGTCCGGTACATTTCGAGTCGGACAGAGATGCGTTGCTCGTCTCAAATGAAGCCCTGCAAACACCTAACAGGCTCGGTGATGAAAGCATTTCGAGGTTTTTCGATACACATCTCGAGGCTGAAATTTCGAAGCTGGAAGACGATAGTTCGCTGGATCGGCAGGTTCTGATCCAGATCTCCAGATCCCTGAGTGAGGGCGTGCCGATGATCTCTGACATAGCGGGGAAATTCGGCATGAGTGGGCGTACGCTGCAACGGCGATTAGCGGACCGGGGCGACTCGTATCAAGCCCTGGTTGATGAGGCAAGGCGTCAGCTGGCAGAACGCCTCCTGCAGCAGACCCGTTATTCTCTTGCTGAAGTCGCTTTCATGACCGGCTTCTCGGATCAAAGCGCTCTCACGCGTGCCTTCAAGCGCTGGCATGGCCAAACGCCGCGTTCCTACCGCACCGCGTCGCGCTCGGATAATCACTGACCTCAGGTCTGGCGCCTGCGGTAAAAAACCTGTCAGCAGCCGTCAAGAATGGCTTCGGCGAAGACCGTAATCTGTGGCTTGTAACCATCAAACAGGAGCAAGCCATGAAAACACTTCAAAATCAATCCCGGATCATCACTGGCCCCATTCTCGTCCTCGGCGGTACGGGTAAAACAGGCCGCAGAATAGCCGCCAGTCTGGAGGCGATGGATCTGCCTGTCCGTATTGGTTCACGATCGGCCACGCCCCCCTTCGACTGGAACAACGAAGCTGGCTGGGACGCCTGTCTGAAAGGCGTTGAATCCGTTTATATCAATTTTGCCCCGGACCTCGCCATTCCCGGCGCAACCGATGCCATACAGGCTTTCACCGACCGCGCCAGGCGCCATGGCGTCAAGCACCTGTTGCTGTTATCCGGCCGTGGTGAATCAGAAGCCCAGGCTTGCGAATCGATCGTACAGGAAAGCGGCATCGACTGGACAATCGTCCGCTCGAGCTGGTTCAATCAGAATTTCTCCGAGGGCGCGTTTGTTGATATGGTTCTTTCCGGCCGAATCACGTTGCCAGCAGCTGATATTCCCGAGCCATTCGTGGACGTTAACGACATTGCAGAAGTCGTCGTCACGGCGCTGACGCAGCCCGGACATATCGGGGAAATCTACGAAGTGACGGGTCCGCGCCTGATGACCTTTGCCGATGTTGCCGGTGAATTATCGAAAGCGACCGGTCGCGATATCACGTATGTCCAGGTACCACACGATGCTTTTGTTGACAGTATCAAGGCGTCGGGCATGCCGAAAGATATTGCCTGGCTGCTGGACTATCTTTTTACCACTGTGCTCGATGGACGCAACGCCTGCCTCACCGACGGTATTCAACGCGCACTGGGCCGACCACCGAAAGATTTCGCCGACTATGCCAGGGACGTTGCCGCAACGGGTTTATGGAAAGCAGTCGCTTGAAGCACACATATCCATTG
>JASFVM010000290.1:0-3808 GCA_050049835.1 Gammaproteobacteria bacterium | reverse complement strand
ATCAGGCTGAAGCGGAATCTTTGATCACGTTGCATGGCTTGCCAGAGCAACTGGCTATCCCCGGCACTATCGCGCCAATCATGCCGATAGCTGGTTATTCTGCTACGGCACGGCGATAATGTCCTGGCTTTCAGAAGAGAAAGTCAAGGCCGACAAAGGGGCCATTGAGCTCGACGATAATTCCGGAATCATGATCCGGCGTGAAATAATCATATTTAAACCAGCGATAGCCACCCATTATCGCCATGTATTTCATCGGGCGAAAGCCGGCTATCACACCCCATTCAGTAATTCCGCTCAACGTCAGATTCCTGCTGAATGCAGCTTCCAGTCCCGCACTTAGAAAAGGCAGGACCTCATAGTAAATACCCAGGTCAACATAGGCCTCGAATGACTTGTTTCTGACGCCTGTCGTCTGACCGCTTTCCGTTGCCATGTCAATTTCAAAATTAGTACGTGAAACACCTCCCGAGGCGGCCATGTAAAAATCTTCCCGCAAAACCTTGCCCACGACTCCATAACTGATCGAGGCCACTGTGATATCCGTTACCGAATCGATATGATCCGGCCCGGTTAGTTGAAAGTCTTCGAAATCCACTTTCTTGCCCTCAGCGATATCCTGGCCAAATTCACCGCTTGTCTGGGTGAGGCGAATTTTTATGCGGTCGGAGTAGCCATCCTCCGATACAGGAAACGATGCCCGGTAGTCGGTGAAAGTGGTGGAGTCAGATCCTTCCAGGTTCACCACATTGGTCGATGAGCAGGCATTCAGCATTGCTGCAAAGATTCCGGCAAGCACTAATCGAAAAACACGTATAAATGGTACGTTCATGTATCTATCATAGAGCATTCAGCTTATGTCGGCGCCATCTGGACAAAGAGAAGCAGCTGTTATTCCGGATGAATATGTCTGCACTAAAACCAGATTGATAACATTTTCTTCGTCGTCGGACAAGCAGGGAAACGGCTGCCGAAAAATTTCGCAAATTCATTGTCAACAAGAAGCAAATGCGGCAATCAAGACGCTTTGAGGAAACACCATGTCGATTGTTATTATGATGGCATTACCGGTGTTCAGCTCAGATCACGCGCATATTTCTTGAGCACAGCCAGATCAATGATCTCCAGTGCACGCTCGTGGGTTGATCGCAGGTAAACGGATGGCGCGCAACCGGCGTCGTAGGCCTGTAGCCAGCGGGAGGCGCAAACGCACCACTTGTCGCCTGGATTTAGTCCGGGAAAACCGTATTCAGGCATGGGTGTGCCAAGGTCATTACCGGTCACACGGCTGAACTCAAGAAATGTCTCATCTGCCTGTACACAAACCGTGTGTGATCCCGGATCTTGCGGTCCCGTTGAACAATTGCCATCACGCAGAAACCCGGTGAGCGGGTCCAGACAACACAGCTCAAGCTCGGTACCCAGCACATTCAGTTCTGTTGTCATACAAAATACCTCATAAAATTGATTCCAGGGTATGCGCCGTCACATCCAGCCCGCGGTCGGGGAGGGTTCAGACCACTATTTTTATTGTTTACGCAACAAGGGGTTGCAGTTTTTTATCGTGACCTTCCCCTGTAGCAGGTTGCCGCGCGAATATTCGCGAAAATGACAGGTATTCGTCGCCGGGTCGTAGTTCTCGATCCACAGGTTGTCATCTTTCCAGGTCGCCGCCAGATGCAGCTGTCCTTCCGGTACACTGACCGTCATGACGCCACCATAACGTTTGACGAATATCTGCTGAAAATGGAAATAATAGGCACCAAGGCCAATAGCGAGAATCACCACCGAGCTGATCGCAGCAATCTTCCATTCATTCATCTTCCCGCCAACAAAGATCAGCACCGCAACTATCAGTCCCAGTACCAGCGCCCAGTAGAGATAAGTAACCATATCAATTCCCCTCGAAATATTATTCTGATGCCTGATTTTACCTGCGTACCTGGAACTCCGGCACGGTTTGTTTCGACAAGTTCCGTCAGGTCGGATTATACTTTCGATACAGCTTAGAGGAGCATCGCATATGAAACTCAGTCGCCGCCGCTTCCTGCATAACCTGGCAGCCCTGGGCACACTGCTGATGGTGAACAATGGCCAGGCCTCGCCATCAAGACACACACGGATCATTCCTTCCAGCAGCGAACAGATTCCGGTCATTGGTATGGGTTCCTGGCTGGTTTTTGCCATCGATCCCGAAAATGAACAGGAACTGGAATCGAGGTCCGCGGTCATTGAGGAATTCCTCAAACTCGGCGGCGGCATGATCGATTCTTCGCCCATGTACGGCGTGGCCGAGGATGTGATCGGTCGCAGTCTGAAACGTATTGATGATCATAGCGGTCTTTTTGCCGCAACCAAGGTATGGACGCATGGTAACCGCCAGGGCTTGCTGCAAATGGAGAATTCCCGATTACTCTGGGGCTTGCCGCGCTTCGACCTGATGCAGGTGCATAACCTGATGGACTGGCAGACCCATTTACCCAATCTGTATGACATGAGAGATGAAGGGCAGATCCGCTACGTTGGCGTCACCACATCACACGGGCGCAGACATGATGAACTGATCGATGTGATGCGCACCGAACCCATCGATTTCGTCCAGTTCACCTATAACCTGCTGGATCGTGAGGCAGAAAACTATCTTTTACCACTGGCCGCTGACAGGGGAATCGCCGTGATCATCAACCGGCCGTTTCAGCGCGGTGGTCTTTTTGACAGGTTTGCACGCTACAAACTGCCGAAATGGGCAGGGGATATCGATTGCGCCAACTGGGCACAGTATTTTCTGAAATTTATCGTGTCACATCCTGCAGTGACCTGTGCTATTCCGGCCACGTCGCGAGTTGACCATCTGCAGCAAAACATGGGTGCAGCACGCGGGCGCTTGCCGGACCAGGCCATGCGCAGGCAAATGGTTAATTATGTCGAAAGTCTGTAAGGCCATTCACGCGAGTAAAGGATTATGAAGGCAGATCGACCCGATACTTCAGCCAGCATCAAACCGGTTTCAGACAAGGCATCACACCTGTGGCTGTCGGGCATCAAGGAGATGGCTATACTGAGCGCCGGAATTGATGGTGTCGCCTCACTGGCATGGGGGGTGCCGTCTTTCGCGACACCTGAATACATACGACATAAGGTTATCCACGACCTCGAATATGATGATGATATCGGCAAATACGCGCTACCTGACGGCCTTAAGGAACTCAGACAGCTGGTTGCGCGCAAGCACAAGCTCGATACCGGCATCTCGGTTGATGCCGATGACCATGTGATGATAACAGCCGGCAACATGGAGGGCATGTATACATTACTGCAGACAATAACCAATCCTGGTGATGAGATCATCCTGACCGACCCCTGTTTTGCATCACATATTCAACAGGTTTATATGTGCGGTGGAACACCCGTTTACTGGGCACTGGATGAAAGCGACGGGTGGAGTCTTGATACCGACGCCCTGGCAGGGCTGGTCAGCACCAGGACAAAGGCCATTGTAATAAATTCACCTTCCAATCCCACCGGGAAAATTTTCAGCAGGCAGAATCTGTTGCGTATAGGTGAACTGGCTAAAACACACGGTTTTCTGCTCATTATTGATGACCCTTACAGCCAGTTCACCTATGAAAACAGTGACAGGTATTTCAACCTGGCATCTGTGATTGACATGTTTGAAAACGTCGCCTACCTGTACAGCTTTTCAAAAGCCTATGCCATGAGCGGCTGGCGTCTTGGCTACATGATCCTGCCTGCCTTGCTGAAGCGCCAGGCCATAAAGATCCATGATCTGAACATGATATGTACTTCC
>JASFVM010000253.1:0-4377 GCA_050049835.1 Gammaproteobacteria bacterium | reverse complement strand
TAAACGGATACTAACGAGTAGAGTGATCCACAAAAAAAGAATACATAGCCCAGTAATAGATAAACGGTAGTGGCTACTTCGGGAGCCGTTATTCTATTTATGCTGAGCGTCTGTTATTGGCCGCGAGCGGAAGACCGAGCTGAAAATCACTGAAATCCATGTTGGCAGTCTGCTGACGACCCGAAGCGGTATTTGGCCTTACTCTAATATTAGTTTTATTAAAATTGCCAGATTAGACCCGTTAAAGACTCTCATTACATTCTCTAAAGCACGCCTGAAGGCAGGCATACCGCTCTAGTGTGCAAACTCATTGGAATTCATGCCTTATTCGGCAACTTTGACAGTCTTAACATTATCAGGGAAGCATATTAAGAGTAGAAGTACGCTGGTTTGTCATTATCATGAAATGATAATGAGATACTGTGTCTCATTATTTAACATGTTAAGTTAATATGAACAGCGCAATGTAAGTATTGATCGTTGCCAGTTCTTCCATCAACGATATTGTCTTACTTAGACCCTATAATAGTGATAATGCCATTTTCTTCTGTTGAATGAATGATATTAAACCTGGTCTTCGATAATTGCTTCTCAACCCATGCCTTTGATAAACGCAATTTTCGATAAAAGCTTTTGTAAAGATTCCATTCCTCATCCGATTTTTTGTACACAATATCATGAACTTTTACCGTTTCAGGCTCATATTCAAGAAAGCATGTGAAAATAATATTTTCATCACTCCTGACTGGTAAAAATCTATCGATATCAGTCAACTCATAAGTTAAGTCTCGAAAGGTTATGATAAATTTCCCTTCGGGTTCCAGTGTGGAATAGGCTTTAGCAAAAAGTATATTAACGTCTTCTTTTGATTCCAGGTGAAGGACTGTATCAGTCATACACACAATTAATTCAACACCATGTTTTATCGAATTATCAAAATCAATCAAGTCGCCCTGTATAGTCTTTATTTTTAAATTCTCGGCATAGTGTTTCAATTCATTTAAGAGCCCGGCATCCAGGTCAATCGCTGTGACCGAATACCCGACCTGGGCCAAAGGGATTGATTGAAATCCGCATCCTGCACCAAGGTCAATGGCTACTCCGGAGCCTTTGGGGATCAACTGGTGTGCATTTATAAACTCCATGTTACGCTGGATGCCATTTTCAAATCCTCCAAACATCCATGAATAGACGTCCGAAAGAACTTCATCATAATGTTTTTTAACCGTTGCCATCATTTATGTCCTACTTATGATCTCGCGTTTTCACTTATCGGTCATGATATGCGGACTCGAGTGTTTGAAAAATGCAGAGAGCAATTGTTCAGGCTATTAGAACATATTGCTCTCTGCTCACGCTTCATTTTCCCGGGCTAGGGTCGCGCTTCCAGCACCATATTGGTATCTGTCTCTGTGGCCCTGCGAACATGACTGAATCCTGCCTGTTTCAGTACCGCAGTAAGGCGCTTCTCTCCGGCCTGAGCTCCTAATGCAAGCCCGACCTCCTGGGCACGGGATGCCGGTGTGCAAATGACAGTGGAAGCAGAGTAGAATATCTGGCCCAGCAGATGCAGGTTATCCTTCAGCTCATCACCCGCCAGAGGTTCGACGAGCATTAGTGTTCCGTCCGGGCTGAGGCATTTTCTGAGATGGCGGGCGACACCGACAGGGTCACCCATGTCATGCAGTGCATCGAACATACAGATAAGATCGAATGTGTCGCTGGAAATCTGGCCTGCACCTTCGGTGACAAACTGGATGTTGTCACCCAAACCGGCTTCGTTGGCCTTGTTCGTGGCGGTAACGATGGAGGGTGCATGAAAATCATAGCCAATAAATGTTGACTCTGGGAATGCTTGCGCCATCAGTACAGTCGAAGAACCGTGACCACACCCGACATCGGCAACCTTTGCGCCACTGGTGAGCTTTTTAGTTATGCCATCCAGAGCGGGCAACCATGCGTTGATAAGGTTAGCCGCGTATCCCGGTCGGAAGAACCGATCGGTACCACAGAAACAGCATCCATGATGATCCGACCACGGGCGCCCGGCACCGGATCGAAACGTATCGACAGCTTTTTCATGTGTGGTGAATTGCGAGACCAGTTGCTGGAAAAGGCCTTGCATACAAGCCGGGTGACCTTCCTGTGCTAGCACAACCGCTTGCTCGGGCGTGACAGAAAAGGTATCGTTTTCGGCATCGTATACAACATAGTCGGCGGCCGCCTGTGCACTGAGCCACTCACGCAGGTAACGCTCGTCGACATTACTCAATCGTGCCAACTCTGTGATTGTACACGGGCCGATATCGCGTAGTGTACGATAAACACCGGTTTGATCGCCGATAAAGGACAGGAGAATCGCAAATGATCCTCCGATATCCTCCATAACCTTACCAGTGAAAGCATTGAGCTGTTCTTCATCTATTTCTGTTCGTCTTGTTATAGCATCCATAGTATTGCCCTCTGTTGTAGAACACGAGCCTGAAGCACGCGTTAACTGTAATTGACGCTCTGCATTACCACTCAAGCGTCGCCTGTGTGCCGGTGATCACCTGCTTCTGGAGAATGGCAGGTTTCACATGCTGCATGACAAAGCTTAGATCAGGGCGTATGCTCGAAATATGATTGCTCGGCCCGAATTCTTGACCGATCGTTCCATTTTGACGTTTTAGCCATTCCGGGACTTCAATTCAGCTATATAAAAGGATTATTCATGACAGAGGACATTTTGTCTGACGTACTTCGCACGGTGAGATTATCCGGCGCTGTATTTTTTGACGTAGAGGCTACCGCCCCGTGGGTTGCCGAGGCGCCTCCCGCAACCTCGCTTGCGTCGCTGGTGAAGTTGAATTCCGATCACATTATTGAATATCATGTCATTACCAGCGGCTATGGCTGGGCAACACTGATTGAGTCAGACTGTGAGCCGGTACGTCTTGCCCCCGGCAGCATCATCATGTTTCCCCAGGGAGACAGTCATGTATTATCCAGCCGTCCGAAAATGCGAGCCGAACCCAACTACGCAATCTTCGATCAGCCTGAAAATCTGTCTCCGCCGTTTTATATTAAGAATATCGGTGGTGGAACAGAAAAAACAAGCATGACCTGTGGATTCCTTGGCTGTGACTTGCTGCCTTACAACCCGATCATTCAGGCATTGCCACGCATGGTTCATGTCCCTGACGGTTATACCGCCGGTGATGGATGGCTAAGCAGCTTAATCAAGGGAATCATGAAAGAGAGCCGGAACAAACGTGTCGGTAGTGAGAATGTTTTATCGCGGCTGAGTGAGCTTATTTTTATTGAAGTCGTGCGCAGCTACATGGAAACGCTCTCCAGCGATGCAAGTGGATGGTTGGCCGCACTCGCTGATCGCCATACCGGATGTGCAATTCGTTTACTTCACAACAACCCCGAACGTAACTGGACACTGGATCTCCTCGCAAATGAAGTCGGTGTTTCCAGAACCGTGCTGATAAAAAGGTTCACAGACCATCTTGGTGTTGCGCCGATTACCTATCTGTGCAACTGGCGCATGCAGATTGCGGCAGGGAAACTGAGAGGTGGCGGTGCACCTATAGCGAAGATTGCTGCAGAAGTCGGTTATGAGTCGGAGGCAGCATTTAGTCGTACTTTCAAGCGGTGCACCGGTGTATCTCCGGGTGCATGGCGTTCGAGTAGTAAATAATAATCAATTGTTGTAGGTGGTGAGAAATGAATCCATTCATGCATTTTGCCTGTTTAATTTTACTAGCTATGTATTAAAGAGGAAACGATGCTGAAATCGGTAATACGAGGAATAACGAAAGATTTTTGGATTACATTTGTTATCAACGTTCGGTCCAAGATTTATCCAATTATGAAAATCGTAGCAAATATTATGGCTATCTTCGCTAAGGATAAATTGCTTGAGAGTAAAACCTAATAATCGGGGACAGACCACAGTTTTCGAATGACTGTTCTTGGCCGTAAGCTGCCGGCTGGATGATTCGGAGTGGAAATTACAGATTCCTGGTTCTGTACTTCCGCTGACGACCCGAAACAGACATTAACCAAACGCTAATGTTAACTCCCTGGAGTTCTTGCAGATGTGTGGCCATCTACTAGCTGCAAAACACTTCTTTTAGGCTAATAGTTACATACCCATAAAAATAGCGTTTAGAATTTGTATCGACAGATTAAACTCTTCAGTCGTGTCTATTGTGCTTGGAAGGGTTTCATTACGAACCATTAGTGCTTTCCTAACCTCGATCGACTTGAACCCAGTTTTGTGATGAATTTCAGCCTTTTGATATTCATCTCGTATTTCAAACCTCACAACCCCTGAAACACCGCCAATCAAATCTCGTTCCTTACTGAATTCAGCATGCAAGGTGC
>JASFVM010000252.1:0-4388 GCA_050049835.1 Gammaproteobacteria bacterium | reverse complement strand
CCTGGAAGTGGGCGACATCATTACCCACATTAACCATACTGCAATCAAGGACACGGCTGATGTGCTCGATATGATTGCAGCGGGAAGGCCGGGCGATAACTTCCGCATTGATGGCATCCGTCAGCGACAGAGCTTCAGTGTTGATGCCGTATTAGGCCAGCGGCCGATGCGGAGCCAGTAAGTTCAGGGGCAAGGGACGGGGGGCAAGTTACGAGGAAAACCAACAACATTAGCCGAACTGTAGAATTTCAGGAATTGATAACTTCACCGGGTCAAATTCATCGCAACTGATTAATGTACCTCGCCCCTCGTCCCTTGTCCCTCGCCACTGAACATGCGTTACGCTTGTAACGCATGTTCCAAAGCCTGCATAAACGCCTGGTTTTCTTCCGGTGTGCCGACAGTGACCCTGAGGCAGTTTTGCAGCGGGCCGGGTTTGTCCATGTTCTTGATTAAAACACCGTCACTGCGCAATGATGCAAACACGTCCGAGGCGTTACCCTGCGTTATTCTGAACAGGATAAAGTTAGCCTGGCTCGGGAATACCTCCACCCCTGCCAGCAGTGTAAGCTGTTGCTGTAGATGCTCCCTGTCGGCGCGTATCATCTCAGCCTGACCGTCAAGAAAACCCGCGTTTTTCAGGATAAACCCGGCCGTGTATTGCGTCAGCACATTGATGTTATACGGCAAGCGCACCTTGTTTATTTCACTGATCAGTTCACTGTTGCCACACATCAGTCCAAGTCGCAATCCGGCCAGCCCCATCTTGGACACAGTACGCATTACCAGCAACCGCTCATAGTTGTTGAGACGCGGCATAAAACTGGTCAACGCAAACGGATGATAGGCCTCGTCAACAACAACCAGCCCCGGTGCAATACGTATAATTTCCTCAACGGCATCTGCATCGAACAGGTTACCCGTCGGGTTATTGGGGTAGGCAATGAAGATGATTGCCGGCTGGTGTTGTTCGATTGCCGCACGCGCCATGTCCAGATCAAGGGTAAAGTCATCATCCAGCGGTACACCAACGTAGTTCATGCCGACAAACCTGGCAATCATGCTGTACATAACAAAACCGGGCTCGAATGACAGGATGCAACGCTCTTTTGCAGCCACGGCCAGCGCCAGCATCTGGATGAGCTCATCCGAGCCGTTGCCCAGTACAATGGCCTGGCCCTGCGGTACCTGCATCACCTCAGCCAGCCGGTCATGCAGCTCGGTTGCGGCCGGATCCGGGTAACGGTTAAGCGCGACTGCAGCCAGACCTTCCTGCCACTGTTGCACCAGTGCAGCTGGCAGCCGGTAGGGGTTCTCCATCGCATCCAGCTTGATCAGTCCGGCAGAATCCGGCACATGATAGGCCGACAGTTCACGGATTTCCGGACGTACCCATTTCAATAGTTGTTCAGACAAAATCAGGCCCTTGTTGATGGCTGCATATAATAACAGACCTGCCATGATATCCCGAACTGCCAGTGAATTAACCCCCTTGAAATCATTGTCAATGCCCTTACTTATTAGTCACTGAAACAAGTAAACCGTAGGAGATATACGATGAGCTTAACCCGATACAACCCATGGAGCCTGTTTGATCAGCTTCAACGTGAACTGAATACGCCGATGACCAGATTTGACAGTGATGAAAACGGCAACATTGCTACTGCCAACTGGGCACCGGCGGTGGATATTAAAGAAGACGACAAGTCCTTCATCCTGATGGCCGATATCCCCGGCGTTAACCCGGATGATATTGAAGTCACCATGGATAAGGGTGTACTGACGATCAAGGGTGAGCGTCAGTCAGAGAAGAAGACAGAGGAAGAAAACTATAAACGCGTTGAACGCCAGTACGGTGTGTTCTACCGTCGCTTCTCGCTGCCAGATACCGCGAACGCTGATGCCATTGAAGCACAGTCCGAGCATGGTGTACTGAAAATCACTATACCCAAGCAGGAAGTTGCACAGTCACGTCGTATTTCAGTGAAGAAATAAAACAAGGCTACAAGTCTGCAATGATCGAAAGGCCCGCAACCGCGGGCCTTTTTTGATTTCACTGCCCGGTTGGTGAAAGTGTGTTTGAGTCCACAGATGAACGCAGATAAACACAGATGTTGTTATGGTCCGGAAAAAACGCGAATAACGCGAATGAAACAAAAAGCAAGCAAATGATTTAGTACTTTTGCGTCCTTTGCGTTTTTCGCGGACTGATAACGCACTAAATATCCGTGTTTATCTGCGTTCATCTGTGGACGAAACCATAAGCCTCTACGCCAAACTTCAGTCTTTAATCCTGTATTCCGCCGAGCGCGCATGCGCGCTCAGGCCTTCGCCGCGGGCCAGCGTGGACGCCACTTTGCCGAGGTCTGATGCACCTTGTGCTGAACAACCGATCAAACTGGATCGCTTTTGAAAATCATACACCCCCAGAGGTGATGAGAATCTTGCCGTACCCGATGTCGGCAGCACATGATTAGGGCCAGCGCAGTAATCACCCAGAGCTTCCGCAGTGTAGCGACCCATGAAGATTGCGCCGGCATGGCGGATTTTCTGTGCCCAGTGTTCGGCGTCATCCATGGACAGCTCGAGATGCTCGGGGGCAACGTGATTGGCCACTTCGATCGCATCGTCCATATCCCTTGCCTCGATGAAGGCTGCACGGTTCTTCAATGAAGCCTTGATAATGTCTGCGCGCGGCATGTCTGCCAGCAGTTTATCGATACTGGCTTTGACCCGCTCGATAAAATCACTGTCCGGGCTGACCAGTATCGATTGCGCATCTTCGTCATGCTCCGCCTGCGAAAACAGGTCCATGGCGATCCAGTCCGGATCAGTCTGTCCATCGCAGAGCACGAGTATTTCAGACGGCCCGGCGATCATGTCGATACCGACCACGCCATAGACCAGCCGCTTGGCAGTAGCCACATAGGCATTGCCCGGCCCGGTTATCTTGTCGACTCGCGGAATTGTATCCGTTCCGTAAGCGAGGGCAGCAACAGCCTGGGCACCGCCAACCGTAAACACCCTGTCCACACCCGAGATGGCAGCCGCTGCCAGCACCAGGTTATTGCGATCACCATCCGGTGTCGGCACAACCATAATGAGCTCAGGTACACCAGCAACTTTTGCCGGAATCGCATTCATCAGCACAGACGATGGATAGGCCGCCTTGCCGCCAGGCACATACAGCCCTGCCCGGTCCATTGGCGTGACTTTCTGCCCCAGTACCGTGCCGTCTTCCTCTGTATACGACCAGGATTCCATTTTCTGGTGTTCTGCGTAAGTACGGACGCGCGCAGCAGCTGCCTCGAGTGCCTGCCGGTGACCGCTGTCTATTGCTTTCAGCGCCTGCGTGAGTTCATCCGCTGTCAGCTCCAGTTCGGCGGCTGCAGTCAGATCCAGACGATCGAATTGTCGGGTGTATTCAAGCAGCGCGTCATCACCCCTTTGACGCACATCTTCGAGAATGGCGGTAACCGTGGTCACGACATGGCTGTCAGTGGACTGCTCCCAGGCAAGCAGCTTATCCAGTCGGGACAGAAAATCGGTATCGCTCGTTTTCAGCTGTGCGATTTCAATCATGAGACTGCAGCCCTTACCTTGTCGATCAACGATTGAACACGCTCATGTTTCATCTTCATGGCGGCCTTGTTGACGATCAGACGTGAGCTGATGTCAGCAATATGATCAACAGGTTCAAGCCCGTTTGCCTTGAGTGTATTACCCGTATCAACAACATCGACGATGAGATCAGCCAGTCCGACGATGGGACCGAGCTCCATCGAACCATATAACTTGATGACCTCCACCTGTTCGCCCCTGGATTCAAAAAACTTCCGTGCCACGTTAATGAACTTGGTGGCGACGCGTTTTCGCCCTTGTACCGGCCCGGCATCCACCAGTCCGGCCGTCATCAAGCGACACTTCGCAATGCCCAGGTCCAGTGGCTCATAGATTCCATCGCCACCATGCTCCATCAAAACATCCTTACCGGCAACACCAAGATCTGCTGCACCGAACTGAACATAGGTCGGAACATCGGTGGCGCGAATGATCACCAGCTTCACATCAACGTGATTGGTATCAAGGATCAGTTTACGGCTTGTTTCCGGATCATCGACCGGGACAATATCAGCCGCCGCCAGTAACGGCAGCGTTTCCTTGAATATTCGTCCTTTTGATAATGCAATTTTAATCATGAATTTTTTCTGGATTGATTAACCTGATATGAATGCTTGAGGTGTTTCCTCGCTACTCGTCCCTCGCCCCTTTATCAGGCGGGTATGCGCCTGATGTTAGCTCCCAGCTGCGACAGCTTTTCTTCAATGATTTCGTAACCGCGGTCTATGTGATAAATGCGTTGTACTTCAGTTTCACCTTCAGCGATG
>JASFVM010000033.1:0-14052 GCA_050049835.1 Gammaproteobacteria bacterium | reverse complement strand
GACAAGCCTGATGCAGCAGGAAGTACTGCTGTCCAGCCGTTGTTGTGGTGAATCCGGCACCCTGGGTACAGCCCGGCCCGATATCGCTGACCAGTTGCGCTATCGCAAGCAGGAAGAACTGGAAAAAGGCCTGGTCAAACTGACCGGGCAACCTGACAATAACACCGGCAAGGTCAAGCTGCTGACATCCTGCCCCGCCTGTCAGCAGGGACTGTCGCGCTATCAGGATGACACAGGCCTGGAAACAGACTACATCGTCGTCGAGCTTTGTAACAACCTGCTTGGTAACAACTGGCAGGATGATTTCATTGAAAAGGTAAATACCAGCGGTATCGAGCGCGTATTGCTATAACCATAACCGCATCGCCAGCAACGCGCAGGCAATGGACAGGCTTACATGCATCCATGTCGGCGCGCATCAACGGTTAAATCCATTATTAATTTTCAGGATACTCTGCGGCTGTTCTGGTTTAGTATTTATCGTACAATACTGATTCAAGTCAGTCACAAACAGCTTTGCCCGTCACTGACTGGCTGCTTTGAGGAGGTGATATGATGCTAACCAGTTCGAATACTCCAGGCTACTTGTTTCTCCTGTGCGGTCTGTTACTCTCTCTGATATCTGCGCTGGTACCCCACTTTGAGGCGGGTTACAAACTTATGCTTAGTGTTTTTGCCGCCGGTATACTGCCCTACCTGGTTTACGGCATAGCGGTACCGCTATGGCGCAACCCCGTTACCACCGTTACCGGTCTGCTACTTGTCGTCGCACATACATGGCTGGTGATCAATCAACGCTTTGTTGCTATTGTCGACTACAGTGACGGCATGATCTATTACATACCGGCAATAATCTCTGTTGCATTACTGCCATTAGCGCTAACAGCGATAAAAAAATCGGAAAAATACTGATCGACTGCAGGGATGAACTGCATTCCAGCTGCGCAACCACTGGTAAGCTGAAATCAGACATCTGCAGCCTGTTTTCAGATGACACCCAGCGCCTTCAATGCCTCACGGTCGTGAATGGTAATCTTGTTACCATCGATGCTGAGGATGCCCTGCTCCCTCAGGTTCTTGATAATGCGTGAAAATGTCTCGGGTTTGATGGACAGGCGCGCAGCGATCACGCTTTTTGCAATATCGAGATCGAAACATTCCTGGTCTTCCGGCGCATGTTGCAGTAAATAGGAGGCCACGCGACAGGTGCCGGAGTGCAGTGTCAGCGTATCTATTTCGTGGATCAGCTTGCGCAAGCGGAAGCTCATGTCACCGAGCAGCAGCAGGCAGGTGTCGACAGAATCCCACAACATCGCCTTGAAGTCCCTGGCGTCAATACCAACCACGACGGTATTTGACAATGCAGCAGAACTGACAGGATAGTATGGCTGATCCATGAACATCAGGGCTTCGGCGAAAACCTCTCCGGCCGGGACAATTTCAATGATCTTTTCCTGGCCATCGGATGACACACGGTACAATTTTATTTTCCCCTGCAGCACGAGATAGAAGTACCTGACATCTTCACCTTGCGCAAACAGCAATTGACCGTCTTCAAGCTGTACAATTTTCGAATGACGGTAAACCCGTTCCAGCTGCAAGTCTGTCAGTCTGGAGAAAAGATGAGACTGCTTTAATGCGTCGATAATTTCCTGGTTTCTCAGTCCCAATGCCTTGTTTCCCTATATGTAAATTCTGTTTTACGTAATTAAAGCGCACCGCGCCCCATATCGTTTTCCGGCTCATCATCAGGCAGAACACGTTGCTGGTTAACACGCCACCCAGCTTCTTCCTCTTTCTGGATGATAAACCCGATACCGCTGGTAATGACCGAGCCGTCGCTGCCTTCTACCGTCTCAATAGATTTGAACATGATCCTGTTCGGTGCTTTGGCAGGCACATTGAGGCCTTTGCAGCCCACCTGCTTGAGCAATATGTTATCGAACTCATGCTTGCGCTGATTGAACCGGTCATCATAACCAATCACATCGAAATCCGGTACGCCGAAGACACTGATGTCTTTTGATATCAGGTTCATGTGTGCGTCGAGATCAAGCGCATTGTCTGTTGCGGCCATGCGGTCCCGAAATTGATGTGCGTTCATAATTTACTTCCTGCTATCGAAGCCGGCTAGCGACATTCACCAATCGAACCGGAACGGCATCTTTTATATGTAACCCAGATAGTATCACTGAGCAATGCCCCGTCGAAAATGGCATCGTCGATAATTGCTTCTCGCAGGGATGCCTTGGTCAAATCGCTTTCACTGAAGTCCGCCTCTCTCAGGATGGCGTTGTCCAGCACTGCTTTTGTCATACCGGCCCTGATAAAGCTCGCAGTCTCGGCATCCACGGACTCAAAATTAGCCGATTCAAGATTGGCGCCGTCGAATTTTGTCGCATACATTTTAGCGCGTTCCATTCTTGCTTCTTCCAGGTTTGCACTGGAAAAATCAGCATCCGCAAGATCGGAATCGTAGAAGCTCACCCTGCGCAGACGTGCGCCGGTAAAATCAGTGGAATTCAGCTTTGACCGACTGAGGCTGGCATCATCAAGAATCGCACTGTTGAAACTCGCCCCCTGAGCCCTGGCGCCAATCAGCCTTGCACCCAGCATACGGGCACCGGCAAAATTGGCATTTTTCAGCTTCGACCGGTTGAGATCGGCATGAGACAACCTGCTGCCACTGAAATTGGCATTTTCGAGATTGGCACGGGTCAATACCGCACTCGTGAGGTCTATACCGCTGAGATCGACTCCCTGTTTGTCACAGCCAGCCCAGTTTACACCCGGACCTGGATCATCCGAGCAGTCGGCATTAACCACACCTGGAATCAGTCCGAGTATGAAAAAAACCACAACGACTATCCCTTTATTGCTGCTGTTTATCTGAATGTTCATGCTTTTTATCGTGTTATTGGCTAGAATTCCTGTTGAATTGTGACAAAAGCGCCCTGTGTTTCCCCTTGTAAAAACAGGAAGTTATAAGAATGATAACAAACTTGGCAAGGTTTGCGCTGTTGCCTGCGATTCTGTTGTTCAGCCACCCTGCTTCCCCGACGGAAGAGCAGATTGTGCCAGCACTTGATGAACCTGTTCAACCCATCCCCGTAGACACAAACCTTGATCCCGACAAGGTCGCTCTGGGCTCGATTCTGTTCAATGATACCCGTCTGTCCAGGGATAACAGCCTGTCCTGCGCCAGTTGCCATATTCTGGAAGTCGGCGGGGATGACGATCTGTCTGTCGGAATAGCACTCGATGGTAATGAGCATGTCGTCAACACACCTTCAGTATTCAATGCAAGATACAATTTCAGGCAGCATTGGGACGGCTCATCAAGAACACTTGAAGAACAGATTGACCAGACACTCCACAACCATATGGTAGCAGGTTCCAACTGGGACCAGCTACTTGCAAAATTCAACGAGGATGCATCAATCGTCGAATTGTTTGATCAGATATATGCAGAAGGAATCAATAAAGATAACTTTCTCGATGCCCTGACCGAGTTTGAAAAGTCGCTGGTAACACCTAATTCAAGGTTTGACCAATATCTGCTGGGGGATATCAATGCCATTACCGAGAAAGAAAAAAGGGGCTATATCCTGTTCAAGGAACTTGGATGTATTTCCTGCCATCAGGGGATTAATGTCGGCGGTAATCTGTTTCAGAAATTCGGCATATTCTATGACTATCTTGGCGAGCGCGGAAATATTATTAACGCTGATTACGGTCGCATCAATGTCACCAACAGGGAAGCTGACCTGCACGTATTCAAGGTTCCCTCACTCAGAAACGTCGAAGTAACGGCACCCTATCTACATGATGGTAATGCGGAGACCCTGGAAGAAGCAATTGCGATCATGGGCAAAACGCAGATCGGAAAAATTATTTGTGAGGATGATATTGACCTGCTGGCCCGGTTCCTCAAAACACTGACAGGGGAATACAACGGGATGCCGCTTTCCGAAGAATGGAGCACGTATGGCGATAACGTATTGCCCGACTCATCAAGTGACAAAGCCGTTCTGGATGATATACAGCAGATGAACAGGGAAAAAAGTTAATGAGACAGCATCTGCACCATACCATCGGGATCATACTCGTCCTCCCTTTACTGGTCTTTTTCTTTTACAAGAGCGTTATCAGCAATAACCCTTTTGACGACTTAACAGCAGCAACCAGTGAACTCGAGTCGCTACAGGTCAAGCTGCATCGAGATATTTTGCGTTACAGAAACAACCAGATTCGTCAGTATGACACACTCAATGAGACAGTCGGGAAAATCTCCAGGGTGAATGAAAAGATACGAATACCGGCTGATATAAAAGAGCACCGAGAACTGGTCAACAAACTGTCGCTATTGAAAAAATCGATAGCAGATCAGGAAGTCCTGGTTGAGGACTTTAAAACGAACAACTCGGTATTACAGAATTCTCTGTACTATTACTCCAGACTGCATTCCGAGGTACAGGCGCCGGCAAGTGACTACATGAATAATACGGTGTCAGCAGAGCTCCTGGGTCACCTCTCGTCCCTGATACTGCAGTACACGCGAGAACCCAGACATGAAACCGCGGTAAAGATTTATCCGCTGCTGGACAAGCTGAACATCAATCCTGACACAGAACTAAACACGTTGATCAATCACAGTCTTATTATCATCGAAAGACTTCCACTGATAGACGATATAATCGAAACATTCGATTCAGTGAACATCGAACGCCAGATCAAGAACGTGGAAAGCCTGCTCACAGAATACCAGGGCAGAATGGAGCAGAACACACGCATATATAACTCACTGCTGTTTTTCTGTTCCCTCTATTTACTTGGCCACCTTGGCTACATGTTCCTTGTTCTGAAACAAAACAAAAACACACTGATGCTGTCCAACAGCAAGCTCAACAAGGAAGTTGAAGAGAGAACAAAAACCGAGAAAACACTTTACCGGCTGGTAAAGGAAACCTCAGCTATCAACGACAAAGACTATATATACAATATCCTTTATGCTCTGTATAAGTCACTCGGTTATAAATACACATATATCTCACTGATAGCAGATGATAAATCTGCGGCCAATGCCTGCGGCATCATTGAAGATGGTAATTACCGGCTGAATATAGACTACAGCCTGGAAGAAACGCCCTGTGAAGAAGTCCTGCATGCGGGACGCGTGGTATATAACCGCGACTTCCAGAATTATTTTCCCCACTGGAAAAACTCGTTTATACCACATGCAGAAAGCTACATTGGTAAAACAATCAAGGATGAGAATAACAGGATTATCGGCTTGATTGCGGTTGCGGATGACAAACCGATCAGCAATACGAACCTGGCGGAAAACATCCTTTCGCTTGCAGCTTCAAGAACCAGCGCCGAGCTGCTCAGACAAAGTGCGCTGCAAGACAGGGAACGTTACCACACAGGACTTGAAAGCATTGACAAATGGCTGCTCGAACTCATCGCATGCGCCGGTAATACTGACAGGTTTTACAATAAGGTATGCAAGGCTGGCAGCGAGATCGCCAATGCCAGCATGGTTCTGGTTCCCTTGCTGGATGAGTCAGGCGAGAACTATACCTATGTGGCAGCATCAGGACATAACGCACAAAGCCTAACGGGCATTAAACATACTCTCGATGACGGGCATTTATGCTCGTGGTCAATATCAAACAGAAAGACTTTACGAGTCGATGACATGTCGCTTGATATCAGGGCCCGGCGCCAGTATGTCAATCAATACCACGTAAAGTCGGCGCTGGTAACACCGATCTTTCTCAATAATGAGATCTATGGCGGCATCGCGGTATTTCGCGCCTCTACGGCTTTCGATCATATTGATGAACAGCTAATCAACCAGTTTGCACAACGCTTGCAGCTGGCTATTGCCAATATGCAGCTGGTAAGCGATATAGCCGCCGAGAAAGAGCGCGCTGAGTTCACCTTGCATTCGATCGGCGATGCAGTCATCACCACAGACAGGGATGGCAATATCGAGTATATGAACCATATTGCTGAACGCCTCAGCGGGTGGAGACTGGAGACGGTCAAGCGGCACCCCGTACAGACTGTGTTCCGCATCCTCGACCAGGATACACGCGAGCCCATGCATAACGTTATCGAAGCCTGCCTGACTGAAGGTACCTCAATCAGCAAAAGTATGACAATACTGATTAGCAACAATGGCATTGAAAGATCGATTGAAAGCTCGATGTCACCCATCGAGAACAGCAATGGCTCAACCGAGGGCGCAATCATTGTCTTCCACGACGAGACCGAACGCAGATGCATGGAAAATATCATTCACCACCAGGCGACACATGATTCATTAACCGGCCTGATCAATCGCCACCAGTTCAACACCGAACTGAAAGAGCAGATCCGTCACGCCAAAAACCATGATGCAAAACACGTTTTGTGTCATCTCGATCTTGATCGCTTCAAACTTGTTAATGATACCTGCGGTCATGCCGCAGGTGACGATTTACTGAAACAGGTTTCTTCACTGCTACATACCGCCATCCGTACAGGTGATATCCTGGGCAGACTTGGTGGAGACGAGTTCGGTCTTATATTGCAGAACTGTCCGATCGATATTGCACGCGACATCGCAGACAAAATCATCAAACTGGTATCGGAACACCATTTCAACTGGGAAGGCAACGCTTTTACCATTGGCATAAGCATCGGCATCGTTTCGATAACATCACAAACTGAAAGCCACGTCGAAATCATGAAACATGCTGACGTGGCATGTTACACGGCAAAGGACCAGGGGCGGAACCGCTCATATATTTACGACCAGCAGCATGGTGAGCTGATACATCGCAACGAGGAGTTGCACTGGGCATCGCGTATAGCAGACGCACTGGAGCATAAGCGGTTCAGAATACATGCACAGTCCATACATCCGCTCGTACAGCATCCCGGCGATAAACCACATATTGAGGTACTTGTCAGAATGGAAGATGAAAACGGCTACCTCGTACCCCCTTCTTCATTCATACCCGCCGCAGAGCGGTACAACCTGATGGGCGCTGTTGACCAGCATATCATCAGGGAAACATTCAGGTTCATAGAAAAAAACAGCAATGAAGATGTCTGTTACTCAATAAATCTCTCCGGCAACTCGCTGAATGATGACAACCTGGCGTTTTTTATCAAGCAGTGTCTGAATGAGTTCGAAATCGATGCAGAACTTGTTTGCTTCGAGATTACAGAAACCTGCGCCGTAACCAACCTGATCAAAACACAGAAACTTATCAAAGAGCTGCAACAGGCGG
The DNA here is from genome assembly GCA_050049835.1 of Gammaproteobacteria bacterium. Classification (GTDB taxonomy): domain Bacteria; phylum Pseudomonadota; class Gammaproteobacteria; order SZUA-229; family SZUA-229; genus JABDQW01. Next base: position 6,766 of record JASFVM010000033.1, on the reverse strand, counting down.
GCTGCAAGTTCGCACTTGATGACTTCGGCAGCGGCCTGTCTTCACTCAACTATCTGAAAAATCTGCCAGTCGACTACCTCAAGATAGACGGCGGTTATGTGCGCGACATGGTGGACAACAAAATTGACCATGCCATGGTCGCTGCAATTAACCAGATTGGTCACATCATGGGCATCAGAACGGTTGCCGAATTTGTTGAAAATGACGCCATACTCGCGAAGCTGCAGCTGCTTGAAGTCGATTTTGTCCAGGGCTACGGTATTTCGAGACCCAGGCCTCTGGCAGATATATCACTGCAGGATCTGCTCGATCCTACACCTGCAAAGAAAGGCCTCTTTTCAGCTTCCTGATAAGGAACCGTGCCGGATTAAGGTAGTCGAGTACATCCTTTTCCAGTGGCGCTGGCTCATTACAGATTATTGCCGCAATGGTTTCCCCTGACAGAAAGCAGCTGGCAAGCCCCCTTGAACCATGGGCGATTGATAGATACAGGCCCGGCAGGTACGTACCGGGGGGATATTGCCTCGATTGCCTGCCATGTTTCAGGTCACGATAAACGTTTTGAAAGGCATTGGCATCAGGTACACAGCCCACTACGGGCACCCTGTCTTCACTGACAGCACGAAACGCCACCCTCCCCGCCAGTTCAGCCTGTTGTTGGAAAATACCGGGAAGCAGCTGGCTGATCCTGTCGATATTTTGCTGCTGGTCCGTGACTGACAACGTCACTGATTCATCACTCAGGCTGTAGCTGGCACCAACCACGTGCACACCATCACTTGCCGGCGTTACATAACGCTCCGCACTGATGCCGCACTGAATATTCCTGCTTTTGTCCGTATGCTTGAGCAGGGTCAACTGGCCTCGCACTGAATTGATTGGCAGCCAGTCCAGGGCTGGAAACATCTTCGCCTTGCCGCCGTTAGCGAGCACCAGGCATTCAGATATCGATACTGGCGCATCGCTGTCGTCAGTAACCACCCAGCGTTCATGATTGAATAAAATTTTCGAAACGTCAGACCGGATAAACTCAAGACGGTTGCCGCATTCGCGTATGAGCGCTTCGCACAGCATCTTCACATTGACCCAGCCGGCATCAACAAATAACAATGCATCCCGGTCAAGATCGATACCGGTTATCGTACCGGTCTCATCGCCGGTAAGGTAGCGGATGAAGTTTTCAGGATATTGATGTTTCCCGGTTATCTTTTTTAACCTGGCATCGTCATCAACGAGAACATTGCCGGTTTTGAACCAGAACTGTTTCGAACAGGCAGACTGCAGGCGATCAAGGCATTGCACGCTGTAGCCAAATGCATTCGTATAGAAACGCGCATCGATCGTTTTGTCCTGCGTCAGTCTTGGCATTAACAGGCCGGCAGGATTACCTGACGCTTCAGCAGCTACAGTCGCATGCCTGTCGATCAGCGTGATCTTCCAGCCGCGCCTGGCCAGCGACCATGCTGTTGTCAGTCCGGCAAGGCCAGCGCCGATGATCGTTGCCGATTGTTCATTGAATGAACAGGCAGGAATGGTGAACCAGGGCCTGTCAACCCGATAACACCTTTGCTCAAAAATAAATCCCCTGAGCATATCGCGCTTGTCAGCGTAGCCCGGCACTTTCTTCACGACAAAACCCGCACTTGCCAGTCCACGCCGGACAACACCGGAAGCCGTGTAAGTTGCAAAACTGCCTCCAACCCGGGTATGGCGGCCGATGAGTTCAAATACACGTTCGCTCCACATTTGCGGATTTCGCGCCGGGGCAAACCCGTCCAGATACCAGGCGTCGACCTTGTAATCAATCTGCCCCAACGCATGTTCCACATCATCAAAAAACAGGAACAGCTTGACCCTGCCACCGGCAAGATCAATCAGGTGCATGCCCGGTACCGGCGGCGGATAGGACAGTAACAGTTCATCCACAAAGGGTCTGAGTGCGGGCCAGTGATGGCCGAGACGAACAATATCAGCGGGCGATACCGGATGATTCTCGATCGATATGAAATGCAGGCAGGCATCATCCGCAGCAGACTCCAGCCATGCCATCATGGTGACAAGGAAATTCAAACCGGTACCAAAGCCGGTTTCAGCGATCACAAAACTGTCTGCGTCAATCCAGCGCTGTGACAGTTCATTTTGTTGCAGGAACACATAGTGCGTCTCCTCGAAACCATCAGCTACAGAGAAATAAACATCACCGAATTCAGTACTGTACGGCGTACCGTTATTCCATTCTATTTCCGCATACTTCATAATAGCCGACCGATTAGCGCCACATTCAGCGGCAAACACATCCAATTATTTCATGATACCCGATACAGACAAATTAAGACTCGACGACAAGGTCATTCTGATTACTGGCTCCGGTGACGGCATCGGTAAAGCCGTGGCCCTTGCCTGCGCTGAACGTGGCGCAACAATCATCCTGCTGGGTCGCACAGTTCATAAGCTTGAACAGGTTTACGACGAGATCAAAAACAATGGCTGTCCGGAACCGGCCATCTACCCGATGAACCTGGAAGGCGCAACGCCGACTGATTATGAAGAGCTGAATACCAACATCGACAGGGAATTCGGACGCCTCGATGGCCTGCATAACAATGCCGGCTGGCTGGGCGCCTCCACACCGATTGAAATCTATGATACAGAACTGTGGTACAAGGTCATGCAGGTCAACCTGAATGCCCCGTTTCTGCTGACAAAAGCCTGCATACCCCTGTTAAGGAAATCAACCTCGGCGCGTATTGTCTTTACCGCCGATGACAAAAGCAGTGCCTACTGGGGCGCCTACGGTGTCGCCAAGGCCGGGCAGCTGTCATTCATGCAAATTCTTGCCGATGAACTCGAATCGAAAAACATCCCGGTAAACGCGGTCGTGCCGGGTCCGACTCGCACCCGCTTCAGGACCATGGCCTACCCGGCCGAGGACGCCCGCCAACTGACGAAACCGGAAGAGATTACCAACGCTTTTATTTACCTGTTAAGCGATGCTGTGAGCGAAACGGGAAAGACGTTCAGGCCTGGTGAGGGTTAAATATATAAAAGGAATTTAACCGCAGAGGCGCTGAGACGCAGAGGGAATTGTTTATGAGTGTTTGCGGTTATTCGGTTTAAATCAGATTTAAACTTGATTAATCCTGAAATCGGCAACTTTCAAATACTAAAAAATTCAGGATCGATCTGACGGTGTATCAAACATTACCTACACAGTCGTTTATTGCATTTCTCTGTGTCTCAGCGCCTCTGCGGTGAAACATATTTTTAATCCATAAGATTGACTTCAATACCCTGTGCTCTGAGGTGGTCCGCACGCTCGTCGATAAAGCGCTGGAAATTGGGCTGCTCCAGGTAGGCACTGGTGGTCACATAGTCCATAACCGACTGGACATGAAACGATCGCAGATACGCATCGGAGCGGAACACTTCTTCACCCTTGTCGTTAAAGTAAACCAGGCTTGGTGCATACTTGATATCAAGCTTTTTCGCCCATTCAGCTATTTTCTGTTCACTGCCATCCGGCGTGATAATTTTATCTTCTGACCACATATCGATCACAGCAACGTTCAGACGCTTCAGTAGCTCCCTGCTCTCCTCGCGCTGCAGGATATCGAGATGCAGCTCATCGCAGGTGGCGCACTGTTTCTGGCCGAAGATCACCAGCAGGTATTTACCCGGTTCCAGTGCCGCGTGCAGATCACTGGCTGCGACATTGCTGACTTCAGTGTGCAGCTTGCCGGATGCAGGCTGTGGTGCGACCTGCGCCAGGTAATCCTGGAACCTGATTTCACCTTCTTTCTTCTGCCCGACATAATCAAGCACAACATCGAATTTTTCCGGCGGATAATAACCGTTGGCACGATATACAGCCTTGTTGTTCTCATTGAAAAATATCAGGGTCGGCGTGTACTGGACTTTCAATGCTGCAGCCAGTTCTTTTTCTGTCATTACCCTGTCGCCTACTGTGACTTCACGGTCACCCCAGATATTGAGTGTTACCACATCAAAGTACTTGCGTGTCTTGTCTGTTATTTCACGTTGACCAAAATTGTCTTTCAGCAGTTTCTTGCAATAGGGGCAGCCGTCCTGAAAAAAATAGACCATAACCCGCTTGTCAGTATCAGCGGCCTCGGCAATGTCTTCGTACAGGTCCAGGAATGACACCTTGAACCAGTCGGGCTGCTCCTCATGTCCGGGATTGACCATTCCCGGCTTCAGTTCAGTTTCACTGGCCGCGGTGGCATTGGCTGGCAACACCAGTATCGACAGGAAGGAAAGCACAAGTGTTAGCGTCAGCTGTTTCATCATCATGTTCACCTCCGCGTTTTTGACCGCGCGCGGGTTATCGGGTTCTGTTTTTCGGCGGACTGCGTTTCTTTTTCACGACCCGCTTTTTCACTGGTTTTCTGAATGCTTTGCCGGCCGCGGGCCACGGCTTCTTTTTCGCCGGGGTCTTTACCACCGCTTTCTCCCTTGCCTCGAGCTCAAGCCCGACCGTTTCACCCAGTTGCCTGACGGTATCAGCATCCAGCTCCTTCACTCGCCCCTTGTGCAGGCTCTTCGGCATAATAACATTACCGTAACGCACCCTGATAAGCCGGCTTACCCTGACATCGACGGCTTCCCATAAACGCCTGACCTCGCGATTGCGCCCTTCCCTGATAACGACATAATACCAGTGGTTGTAACCCTCGCCGCCACCGTCCTGGATATCATCGAAATGCGCAGGACCGTCTTCCAGCATAACTTTCGTTGTCAGCTGCCTGAGGATTTCTCTGGTGACTGTTCCGTTGACACGAACGGCATATTCACGTTCGATTTCATTCGATGGATGCATCAAGCGATTGGCCAGTTCGCCGTTTGTTGTGAACAACAGCAGGCCACTGGTGTTGATATCCAGGCGCCCGATACTGATCCAGCGTGCGCGGCCGGCTTTCGGCAGATGTTCGAAAACAGTGGGACGTCCTTCGGGATCACTGCGGGTACAGACCTCACCTTCAGGCTTGTGGTACATGATGACACGCGTTTGTTCCTGCTTCTGTTCACGGACAATGATGCGTTTGCCGTTAACATGTACCCAGTCACCCGTCTCGACCCTGGCGCCGAGCACGCAGACCTTGCCATTGATCTTGATCCTGCCCTCTTCGATCCAGCGTTCGATTTCACGGCGCGAACCGAAGCCCATGCGCGACAGTACTTTTTGTACGCGTTCTCCGGACATGAAGTATTAACGGAAAAAATGAAAAGGAAAGTTAACTGGCTGCTGACTGTGCCCGTGGCTCTGATTCAGCGTAATCCTCTTCCTCATCGGATTCATTATCTGTATCAACGGCAGCCATGTCGGTATCATGTTCACTATCAGATTCTTCATCGGCTTGTTCTGCAGCTATGTCTTCGTCTGCCGGCTCGACAGCTGCAGTCTCATCTTCGTCAGCCGCAACCACTTCAGTCTCAACATCAGTTTCAGGACCGGCTTCAGTCCCGGCACTTTCATCAACCGCGCCCGCCGTGGTGTCTGCTTCCACCAGCTCCGTCGCAGCGTCTTCTTCTGCGCTGCTTTCTCCTGCATAGCCTTCTTCGCCGGCAGCCGTATTGTCCATATCCAGGTCAAGCTCCTGGTGCATCTGATCGAGGTCCTTGAGCTCGGCCAGGGACGGCAGATCTTCCAGTGATTTCAGATTGAAATAATCAAGAAATTCCTTTGTGGTGCCATACAGTGCCGGTTTGCCGGGCACGTCTTTATGGCCCAGCACCTTGATCCATTCCCGTTCTATCATGGTCCTGATGATGTTGGAACTGACGCTGACACCGCGGATTTCCTCGATTTCACCACGCGTGATCGGCTGACGGTAGGCAATCAGCGCAAGGGTCTCGAGCAAGGCGCGTGAGTAACGCGCAGGTTTTTCCTCCCATAAGCGGCCGACCCATGCTGAATAATCCTGTTTCACCTGGATGCGGAAACCGCTGGCGACTTCCTTTAACTCGAAGCCGCGGTTTGTATAGTCCTCGCCCAGTTGCTGCAGGACCTTGCGGATTTCATCTCGTGACGGCATGTCTGTATCACCGGCAAACAGGTTTTCTATATCGTTAACCTTCAACGGTTTTTCTGCCGACATCAGTACTGCTTCGATGGTGTTTTTTAATTGTTGTTGTTCCATGATCAATCCTCTTGAGGCGGGCTGGCCTGGCTGCCACTTGCAGCCTTGATATGTATCGGAGAAAACGGTTCCGACTGAACCATGTCAATCAACTGTTCTTTCACCAGTTCCAGGATTGCGAGCAGGGTAACCACAACTCCGCGACGCCCTTCTTCAATGGTGAACAATGTGCGGTAATCGGTGAAGCCTTCAGCCGTGATCCTGTCGAGCACCTTACTCATGCGCTCTCTGACGGATAACGCTTCACGCTGAATCTGGTGATGGGTGTACATTTCCGCGCGCGACATCGCATCCTTGAATGCCATCAGCAGCTCGCGCAAATCGATTTCCGGCATCGGCCGGTCCTCGTGGATTTCCGGCAGTTCCGCCGAGGGCAGGAAGGTGTCGCGCTCCATGCGCGGCAATTCGTCGATATCCTGTGCCGCCTGCTTGAAGCGCTCGTATTCCTGCAGGCGACGTACCAGCTCGGCACGCGGATCTTGCTCATCCTCTTCTTCGGTCGGACGCGGCAGCAGCATGCGTGACTTGATTTCCGCCAGCATTGCCGCCATCACCAGGTACTCGGCGGCAATCTCGATGCGAATGATCTGCATCATTTCAATGTACTG
>JASFVM010000251.1:0-4456 GCA_050049835.1 Gammaproteobacteria bacterium | reverse complement strand
GCGCACCACACTGGGGGTGTGGTGGTCACAGGTTCAAATCCTGTCGTCCCGACCATTTCTTCACCCGGGCATAAATTGTGCTTTATGCATAAAGTCAGTCAGCAAACCAGTCTCACTTTACTGGCCCGGATTGCACCCTACCTGCTGATTGCCGCTTCACTGGCGGTCCTGTTGGTCTATATTCTGCCTGGTCAGTATGCGCATCCCTCATCAGATGATTTTTGTATGGCGGCAGGTGTCAACGAACAAGGCCTGGCTACACATCTATGGAATCATTATCTTGAATGGAGCGGGCGTTATACAAGTAACGCGCTTTACGCCATCTACCCGCTGCTGTTTGATTTATTTGACGGCTACAAATTTATTCCGCTGATCGTCATTCTCGGGTTGCTTCTGGCAACGGCTTATTTCCTGTCGAACCTGTTTGCAACCCGGTTATTTGCAAGACCGGTATTACTGTCATCACTTTGCTTTGTCAGCGTTTACCTGCTGGGTATGCTGAGTCCCGCCAGCAGTCTTTACTGGATGGCGGGGGCCTTTACCTATCAAACAGCCAATATTTTCTTCCTCGTTGCACTCGGCATGATGATCCAGTTATCCGATCGACAAAAACGTTCGCAGAATTACTTTGGTTTATCTGTTGTCTTATTGCTGGTTGTTATCATCGCTGTCGGCACTAATGAGACCAGCATGCTGGCGCTGACTGCTTTGGTTCTGCTGGGATTCCTGATGCACCTGCGATCGGGATGGGTAGTAATCAGACCATGGCTTGCAATAGCTGTTGTTGCGCTGGCCTGTTTCGGCATCGTTTATTTTTCTCCCGGCAATGCTGTTCGTGCCGATGATTTTCCCCTCAGGCACGACCTGGCACGTGCAATCACCGGCAGTCTGTCCATCGGTTTCAAAACACTCTGGATCTGGATCAGTAATCCCGTACTGATTGTTTCCGGTCTGCTGGCGCCTTTCGCTATTTCAAGGCTTTATTTAATGTCTGGCAGGTTTTTATCTGTTTCGGGACCACTTATAGCCGCACTTGTTCTGTGCACATTCGCTTTGCCCGTGATGCTACAGTTTCCTGCATGGTGGTCTATGGGGGGCTGGCCCCCGGCACGTACACTGGATGCCATTTATTTTCTTTTTCTCATTGGCTGGTTCTCCAGTATTGGCGCCTTGACGATACGTTATCTGTGTCAGGGAAAATGGAACGGGGTATTAAATCAGCATCATCCATATGCTGCATTTGCGCTGTTGATATTGTCAGGATTATTCACGCTGGTGGTGCTGCAGAGCAATGCATACAGGCTGGCCAGGGAAGATCTGTTCAGTGTTGCCAGGCCTTATCATGAGTACTTGAACAGGCGTTATGATCAGATTGAAGCCGCAGTGGCGAGCGGTCAGCGTAACCTGGTGGTTCCGGATTACCGGCAGAAGTATCCACGCAGCATTTTCTTCAATGACATAATGCAAAATCCTGACCATTGGCGTAATGTTTGTTACGCAGGTTATTTTGGGCTGGAAAAAATCAAGCGACAAGGTGGCGAACGAGGTCTTGATCGACGCGAACCACCAGGAAAGCGTAGAGTCACAAGCCACAGATTTCGTTGAACAGACAGCAAAAACATAAATAAGATCAATGCAATGAAAGATTCCACACCACAGGCGATCAACCTCAAGGATTACACCCAGCCGTATTACTGGATTGACACCGTTGACCTGGTATTCGAGCTCGGTGAGGACAATACCCGCGTGCTGTCGACACTGGTGCTGAGGAAGAACCAGGGTTTTCCGGATAACTACCCGCTGATTCTGAACGGCGAGCATATGCAGCTGGGTACGATCAGGCTCGACGGGCAGCAACTTGCTGCAGCCGACTACGAGGTGAGCGATGAGGAACTCACGATTCAGCGGGTGCCGGACAAATTCAGTCTTGAAATCGAAACCATTATCAAGCCACAGGAGAACACCGCACTCGAAGGGCTGTACAAATCCAGCGGTAACTTCTGCACCCAGTGCGAAGCGGAGGGTTTTCGTCGGATCACCTACTACCTGGACCGTCCTGACGTGATGGCCCGCTTCACCACCACCGTGATTGCAGACAGGCAAAAATACCCGGTGCTGCTGTCCAACGGTAACCCGGTTGACCAGGGTGAATATGGTGATGGCCGTCACTGGGTCAGGTGGGAGGACCCGTTCAGCAAACCCTGCTACCTGTTTGCGCTGGTTGCTGGTGATCTTGGTTATATCGAGGACCATTTCACTACCATGTCAGGACGTGATATCCAGTTACGAATCTATGTCGAGCACCACAATATCGATCACTGCGACCATGCCATGGCTTCGCTGAAAAAAGCGATGAAATGGGATGAGGATGTCTATGGCCGTGAATATGACCTGGATGTCTACAACATCGTGGCAGTGGATGATTTCAACATGGGGGCGATGGAGAACAAGGGGCTCAACGTTTTTAATTCCAAGTGTGTGCTGGCGAAGCAGGAAACGGCAACCGACAGTGATTTCATCAATATCGAGGGTGTCATTGCACACGAATATTTTCATAACTGGAGCGGCAATCGCGTTACCTGCCGTGACTGGTTCCAGCTGACGTTGAAAGAAGGACTGACTGTATTTCGTGACGAGCAGTTTACCGCTGACATGAATGCGGCCACGCCGAAACGCATTGATGATGTCAATGTATTGCGCACCAGCCAGTTTGCTGAAGACGCCGGGCCGATGGCACATCCGATTCAGCCGGCATCCTATCTCGAGATCAACAACTTTTATACCGTTACCGTATACAACAAGGGCGCTGAAGTGATCCGCATGATTCATACCCTTGCTGGCGCCGACGGATTTCGCCGGGGCATGGACCAGTATTTCGAGCGTAATGATGGCAAAGCGGTGACCACGGAAGAGTTCCTCAAGGCAATGGAAGATGCCAACAACATCGATCTGCAACAGTTCAGAAACTGGTATACGCAGGCCGGCACGCCTGTGGTTACCGTGTCCGAAGATTATGATGCTGAAGCGCATAGCTACACACTGACCCTGCAGCAAGACACACCGGCGACACCCGGACAGGAACACAAGCGGCCATTTCATATCCCGGTACGCATGGGGCTGTTGAATAAAGATGGCAGTGATATGCCTGTCAGGCTGGCTGATGGTGACCGGCAGACCACGCACGTACTTGATTTCACGGCTGAGGTGCAGACATTTGTCTTTAATGATGTCGAACACAGACCGGTTGCTTCCCTGTTTCGTGGCTACTCGGCACCGGTCAAGGTCGAGTTCAGCCGATCGGATGATGAGCTGGCTTTTTGCATGGCACACGACAGTGATGAGTTCAATCGCTGGGACGCCGGCCAGCAGCTGGCAACCCGGATCATTCTGCAGCTGGTTGAAGCAATACAGAATAATGTGCAGCTGGTATTGCCCGATTATTTCGTCGATGCCTGCCAGCGGACGATGAACAGCCGTGTGCTCGACAAGTCACTGATTGCGCGCGCGCTGTCGCTGCCGTCCATATCTTATATTTCAGAACGGATGGATGTGGCCGACGTGCATGCGATCCACGGTGCGCGTGAATTCATTCACAAACAATTATCGCAAGACCTGAGTCAGCAATGGTTGAACCTGTATAACGACAACCGCGCGGATGAGTTCAGTTTGTCACCTGAAGCCATGGGGCAGCGCTTTTTGAAGAACCTGGCGCTGTCATACCTGTTTTATGCCGATACCGAAGCCTATGTGCCGGTGGCGCTGAGCCAGTTCGACAAGGCCGATAACATGACCGATCAGCTGGCGGCTTTCAGGGTGCTGATTCATAACGATACCAGCAAGCGCCAGCACGTTATCGAATCGTTCTATCAACAGTGGCGGGAAGAACATCTGGTTATCGACAAATGGTTCACCATCCAGGCCATGGCCGTACTGGATGACACCATCGATTCGGTCAGAAGTCTGTTCAGCCACCCCGATTTTTCGCTGAAAAATCCGAACCGTGTACGCGCCCTGCTGGGTGCTTTCTGCTCGGCCAACCCGGTGTGTTTCCATGACAACAGCGGGGCGGGTTATCATCTGCTTGGTGAATATGTCGAGAAACTGAATGACCTGAATCCGCAGATTGCAGCCAGGCTGCTGTCGCCGCTGACCCGGTGGCGCCGTTATGGTGCAGATGCTCAGGCGCAAATGAAGGCCGAACTGGAACGATTGAGCAAATTGCCGCAGCTTTCCCGCGATGTTTACGAGCTGGTCAGCAAGAGTTTGAAATAAATTGACGAAAAGTTCGTCTATAGCAGGATAAGTGGGGTAAAATCCCACCATAAAAATAAAGTATATTTTCTGCGATTTTATGCAGAAACGGTGAGTAGAGACTACACTCGATGTATTACTTTCGGGTTCCTTTGTTAAGGGAAAACACACAGTTAGGAGTTTTGGACGTATGTCTAACGTGGTC
>JASFVM010000250.1:0-4475 GCA_050049835.1 Gammaproteobacteria bacterium | reverse complement strand
AGGCTATGCTGTCTGGCTCGTTGCTCTATGGTAACACCCGATATTTGATTTGAGACACGATGAGCAGGATGAATATTTTCGTTTACGGCAGCCTGATGTTCGACGAGGTGTGGACTGCCCTGGTCAATGACCCTTGCCATAAAATGGACGCGCGTCTCGATGGCTTCAAACGACTGGAAGTAAAAAGGCAGTTGTATCCGGGTATGATCGAGGCGAAGGAAAGCGTTGTTGACGGCAGGCTGATGCTGGATGTCCAGGATGCGGACATGCTTGTGCTCGACAGGTTCGAGGGTGAGTATTACAGAAGAGCGCAGGTGGTGGTGTCAGCGAATGATGGCAGATTGCTTGACGCCCAGACTTATATATTCAGGGACAAGTACAGGTATTTGCTTGGTAATAACGAGTGGGATATCGACAGGTTCTGCAACAGCGGCATCAAAGCCTTTCTGGCTGAATATGGCGGTTTTCCGCAGGTGCGTAACCGGTAATCCTGATCTTGCCGGACCTGAATCGAAAAAGGCGCCGGGGGAGAAGTTTTGTTCCCCGGCGCCTTTTTCAGTATTAAATGCTGTAAATCAGTAAGCGTTACAAAAACGGTATCCTGGCGGGTTCCGGGTCTCATATTTCATGATGATATCTTTCACAATGTCGCTGCGGACAATATCCTCGTAAGTAAACTCGTGAACATAAACCCCGTTGACGTCATGAACCCGGTTAATGGCATCATGCAACCCCGAGCAGCTGTCAATATCGGACTGGCTGAGATCCCCGTTAATGACAACGGTTGAATTTCTGCCAATGCGCGTCATGAACATTTTGATCTCTTCAGGAGAGCAGTTCTGGGCCTCGTCAAGAATAACGAAACAGCGGTTAAATGTCTTGCCGCGCATGTAAGCGAGAGGCTCAACGACAATATTGCCGTTTTTTACCGCACATTCTATTACACCTTTACCCGCGTTATTAATCAGGCATGACTTGAAGGCACTGAAGTAGGGGTCGAATTTATCTTCGAGTTTTCCGGGTAGAAAACCCATACTGTGGCCCGTCTCAACTGCCGGACGCGTGAAAATGATTCTGTCTATATCGCCCGATATCAGGGCTTCGGCTGCCATTGCTGCCGTGCAGTAACTTTTGCCCGTGCCTGCCGGCCCGAGGCCGAATACCAGGGTATTGTTCTTGATCGCGGACATAAACTGTCCCTGGGATTCGTTTTTGGCTTGAATGGGTTTGGGGAGTTGGGAGCGTTTTTGCGGGGCGTTGAAGGGAAGGGTGTTGTTTTGAAGTTCTAGTACTGCGGGGTCTCCAGTCAGGTAGTCAACGTTATACTTGTTATTATTTTTATGCCTGCCATTCTTTCGCGACATGTACACACCTCGGATGAATGTTAAAGGGTTGTTGAACATTGTTGTCTAATCCAACGATCTCTAAAATAACGATAGCAGTCTTATATGTCAATATTGTTACAATAAGATAATTGTTAATGTTGTCCCGGATCAAGGCGCAAACTGCGTAATCTATTATGGCCAGAATATTAATAGCAGGGTGTGGAGATATTGGCGCTGCAGCAGCACGGCGCCTTGTGTATAACGGTCACGAAGTTGTTGGCCTGAAAAGACATCCGCCGGAGCATGATGACAAACTGCACTATATCAAATCCGATCTGACATCCACAGATGACATCATGGCGCTCGATACATGCTTTGATCTTGTTGTCTTTATTCTTACACCGGATGACCGCAGTGAGCAGTCTTACCGAAATGCGTTTGAGCTTGCCGTAAATAATCTGCTGAAACGTTTTTCAGAGAGCGCTAGTGATACCCGTTTCATTTTCATTTCTTCAACCAGCGTGTACGGCCAGACCGGTGGTGAATGGGTTGATGAACAGTCGGCAACTGAACCAAAGACCATAACGGGTCAAATTATACTGCGGGCAGAAAAGGCATTCCTGTCCCAGGGTGCACATAATTGCGTTATCCGTTTTTCGGGTATTTATGGTCGTGACAGAAGCCGTTTGCTCAACACGGTAAGAAAAGGCGGCGAGGTCCAGTACGAGCCGCCCTACTACACGAACAGGATACACCGTGACGACTGCGTAGAAATTATATTGTTCACTGCCAACAGGATGTTGGCTGGCGAAGCCGTTGATTCGGTATACCTGGCCTCTGATGATGACCCTGCGCCGAAGTGGGATGTATTCAACTACCTGGCGCTTATGCTTGAAGTGGCACCGCCTGAAAAAGCAGTATTGCCGCAAAATGCTGATCAGAACAAGCGTTGCTGTAACGCACGCCTGAAGAGACTGGGCTACGAGTTCTGTTACAGGAGCTACAGGGAAGGCTACGGGTTTATCGACCCGGATAACGGCTAGCTACCCCGCCGTTGGCTGGATAACCAGTGGCGGCACCGGACAATCGATGATTGCAGATATGGCGCGGTATATTTCCACTTCGTCTGATGTAATTTGCTGGTCCGCAGTGATGGTGATCGCGCAGGCTTTCAGCAGCCGCGGTTTTTCCAGCGGTTTCAGTTGTGCCAGCCGGTCAAGTGCGCTATTAAGCTTATCCAGACCGATCGCGTTTTTCGGCAACAGCGAAATTCCGTCCATGCCAAGTTCCTCAATCGCACGACTGAATACATCACTATCATTGATGCCCTGTTGCGTGCCTGAATATATCAGGACTGACAAAAGCAATGCGCAGGCTGGCTTCGCCTGCGCCAGCTGAAGATTCTGGCGCGTTGTACCCGGTTTCATGGCAAACACCGGATCGAGATGGTGAAAAACGATCTTGCGAATTGACCATTCAAACAGGCTGATTTTTTTATCGATTTCAATCATCCTGTCGAGGTTTTCTCTGAACAGCCTGTATTGCTTGGCTGATAGCTGATGCAGGGTTGCCAGCGCCATATCAACCAGTGGCAGCCGGTATTCTTTCTTCAGTTCATAGCCGGCCAGCAGCAGCTTCATGGTTTCTTCATAGACACCGGTATCGGCTGCTGATTTCAGGTGTTGCAGCTGGTCATTATGTATGTTCTTGTCCTTGTCCAGCAGCAGGTAATAGATAACGGCGCGTGCTGCATACGGATCGTTAACGGCGGAGACGAACTCCGGCGGCAGGTCGTTGATCAGGTGGTGGGCGTAATCCAGCCGTGATGGCGTCGGCTGTCCAGTCAGGTCGGCAATCGCGCCGCTGGTCATTGCAGTGGCGATGGCGGCCATACTGAGTGCCTGTTTCTCCCCTGATGGCTGCTGCATTCTGGGCGGTTCTTCTGCGCCTGGCTCGGTTTCGGCAGGTTTTGAGTAATCAAATTCCCCGTCCCATTCTGGCTGAACGCTGTAGATGCGTTTCGCAAGCGGCGGGTGGGTCGCATACAGACTGCCGAGCCAGGTCTTTATACCCTCGCTGAACAGGGCGTGGCTGATTTGTACACCAGCAGGATTTTCAATAATCGAACCGACAGCGTCACCGCCGATACGCTTGAGGGCACCGGCAATGCCATCAGGGTTCCTGGTGAACTGCACCGCCGAGGCATCTGCGAGGTATTCGCGTTGACGACTGACGGCTGCCTTGATCAGGTTACCAAAAAATGTGCCGGCATAACCAATGATGACCAGGCCAAGACCAAGAATGGCGGCACCGCCACTGTCCTTTGAACGACGTGAGTGTGAAGTGCTCCTGAGTATGTAGTAACCGATCATGCCAATCAGCAGGATGCCGTGTAACAGACCGATCAGACGAATATTCAGTTTCATGTCACCGTTCAAAATATGGCTGAATTCGTGAGCGATAACGCCCTGTAGCTGCTCCCGGTTAAGCTTTTCTATGGCACCGCGGGTGACGCCAATGATTGCATCACCCGGTTTGTAGCCAGCCGCAAAAGCATTGATACCTTCTTCATCGAGTAAATACACGGGCGGCACCGGTGTGCCGGAGGCAATTGCCATTTCTTCAACGACGTTTAACAGACGCTGTCTCCTCAGGTCAGCGCTGCCGTTAACAACCAGCTCGGCATCAAGCATTTCTGCTATGCGGGCACCACCGCCTGACAGGGCAAGAATTTTATAGGCACTGCCGAGCAGGATCACAACAGTCACGGCAGCTCCGATGATCAGGAATACATGCCAGTCTATGAGCTGCATGAATTGATGAAGCCCGATGCTGCCTGCCTGTTCAACGCTGAAGTAGCCGAATACCAGCATCACCAGCAGGTTGGTCATGATAATGAGTGAAACTATAGCAAGCAAAAACAGGGCCACCAGTCTGCCGCTGTTACGGCGGGCTTCATCCTGCGATTTGAAGAAGTTCATTGCTAATCAGGGTGTCACTGAAAAGACACCCTGGGGGCTGCCTGGATGGCTGCACTGTCTTCGAATTCCAGCAGGGTAGCATCTTGCGCATGTCCAAAGGTGGACGCAAACAGTACCGGTGGAAATGTCTGCTTGTAAGTATTGTATTCCATGACAGCATCATTGAAAG
>JASFVM010000268.1:0-4019 GCA_050049835.1 Gammaproteobacteria bacterium | reverse complement strand
GAATGGAAAAGCATTGACTCTTAGTGCGCGGCTGCTGGTAGCCGCGGATGGCGTGGTTTCGCAGGTGCGCGATTTGCTGCATATCGGCAGCAGTGTTCAGGATTATGGGCAAAGTGCTGTCATAGCCAACATCACGCCCGGTAGCAAACATCAAAATATTGCCTACGAACGGTTTACCGGGAAAGGGCCGATTGCGTTGCTGCCGATGACGCATAATCGTTGTTCGGTGGTATGGACGGTGCCGACGAAAGAGGCCGCGGAGCTGATGCAACTGAATGATGCGGCCTTCCTGCACCTGTTGCAGCAGCGCTTCGGTTTTCGCCTCGGTCAACTGCAGAAAGTCGGCAGACGCCATGTCTATCCGCTCAAGTTGATCGAAACCACCCAGGTGGTGCGCAATCGTGTCGTTATCGTCGGCAATGCCGCCCATACCATACATCCGGTTGCCGGACAGGGTTTCAATCTTGCGCTCAGGGACATTGCCATCCTCAAGGATTTGATTGCGATGGCGAAAGACCCCGGCGACAGCCGGTTACTGCAGTCTTATATTGAACAGAGGGAAGATGACGCCAGGCGGGTGTATCGATTTACCGACAGCCTGGTAAAAATATTTTCCAACGACAGCACACCGCTGGGGCATCTGCGTGCTGCCGGGCTGGTGGCTGTCGGCCTGATCCCGCCGCTGCGTCATCGGCTGGCCAGGCAAAGCATGGGCCTGCGGGGGCGGGCCTCCGAGCTGGGCCGCAGGCGGACACATGTCTGAAGCAGGGTCACAGCACTATGATGTGATTATTGCCGGTGGCGGGATTACCGGTTTGACCCTGGCGTGCGCGCTCAGGGAGAGCGGCTTACGTCTTGCTGTCATTGATCAGCGAGAGCCGCTACCCGTGGCAAAAGATTATGCATTGCGTGTATCGGCAATCAATCGTGCTTCCATTAAAGTGTTGAATGCCGTTGGTGCTTTTGAGCGCATGCAGCAGATGCGCGTTTCACCTTTCCGGGAAATGCATGTCTGGGATTCAACCGGTGTTGGACAGATCCATTTTGATGCTGCCGAGCTCGGTCTGGACACGCTCGGATACATCATCGAAAACAATGTCATTCAACTTGCCCTGCTTGAAGTCATGCAGCAGGCTGATACTGTGGACTGGATATATCCTGCTGAAATTGATGTGCTTGATACTGCACCGAATGAGAAACGCGTGAAACTGGTCGACGGTAATGAATTAACGGCCAGAATGATCGTCGGCGCCGACGGCTCAAATTCCGTGGTGCGCAAAGCCATGGGGCTCGAGCTGGTACGCAGGCCCTATCAGCAGCAGGCCATCGTTTGCACGGTCGCGACCGAATACGATCATCAACAAACCGCCTGGCAATGTTTTTTGCCAACGGGGCCACTGGCATTCCTGCCGCTCGCTGACGGTAACTGTTCAATCGTCTGGTCGCTGGATGAATCGCAGGTTGAACAAAAGATGGCGTTGAGCGATGAGGCGTTTTCAGCAGTGCTGGAACAGGCTTTCGAATATCGTCTTGGCGCGGTCAATACCGTATCGGCAAGAGCCATGTTTCCATTGGGGCACGGGCACGTCGATCAATACGTTCAGCCGGGCCTGGCATTGATCGGTGATGCCGCGCACAACATCCATCCACTGGCGGGTCAGGGTGCCAACCTGGGCATCATGGACGCCGCCTGCCTGGCTGAGGTGATCACCGGTGCCGTGCACGCACAGAGACAATGGTGTGCGCTTCATACCCTGCGCAAATATGAGCGCAGGCGCAAGGGTGATAACCGTTTGATGGAAGCGGCCATGACGGGTTTCAAACATCTGTTCGGCAACGATAATCCATTGCTGGCTGAAGTGCGCAACATGGGTCTCAACCTGGTTGATCATGTGGACCCGATCAAGCAGTTATTCATAAATCAGGCTTTGGGAGACCATTAAAACGCTTATCAGGGCGCGTTATTTCTCGCCCGAATTGTCTGGAAATTATTGTTCCGAAAGGTGTAGGATTGCCAACTTTATAGACACTGGATAGCTATGAGCCAGAAAACAGTACTGTACGATAAGCACGTCGAATATGGCGGCAAGATAGTTGATTTTGCCGGTTGGCTGATGCCGGTCAACTACGGTTCGCAGGTGGATGAACATCACCAGGTACGTAACGATGCCGGCATGTTTGATGTTTCACATATGACGGTGATCGATCTGACGGGGTCCGAGGTCAAGGCTTTTCTTCGCTATCTGCTGGCCAATGACGTTGCCAGGCTGAAAGATCCTGGCAAGGCACTGTACAGTTGTATGCTGAACACGGAAGGCGGCGTTATCGATGATCTGATCGTGTACTACATGAATGACGGCTGGTATCGGATGGTGGTTAATGCGGCCACACGTGACAAGGATCTGGCATGGATTGATCAGCATTCTGCCGGCTTCGAGGTTGAAATCAAGGAACGGCCCGATCTGGCAATGATTGCGGTACAGGGGCCGCATGCGCGGGAAAAGGCAATCGAAGCGCTGCCGGTTGACGTGGTTGAAGCCGTGTCCGTCCTCGGCCGCTTTTTCGGTTGTGACTGTGGTGAATGGTTTGTCGGGCGCACCGGCTATACCGGTGAAGACGGCTTTGAAATCATGCTGCCTGACAGCGAAGCATCGGCCTTCTGGGACAGGCTGGCCGAAGCAGGCGTGAAACCGTGTGGACTCGGTGCACGTGACACGCTGCGTCTCGAAGCGGGCATGAATCTGTACGGATCAGACATGACCGAGTCCACCTCTCCGCTGATATCCGGCCTCGGCTGGACTATCGCATGGGATCCGCAAGATCGTGATTTTATCGGCCGCAGCGCCCTGCAGAAGGAACACGACAACGGCGTGACTGAAAAACTGGTAGGCCTCGTGCTTGAAGACAAGGGTGTTTTACGCGGTCACCAGAAAGTGGTTGTTGAAGGTGTTGGTGAAGGTGAAACAACGAGTGGAACGTATTCGCCAACATTGAAACAGTCAATTGCGCTTGCGCGTGTGCCGAAAGACACGGGTGATCACTGTCAGGTTGAAATTCGTGGCAAGTTATTGAATGCGCGCATAGTCAAGCCCGTGTTTGTGCGTGACGGCAAGCCGGTGTGATAATGCGGGTGTGCTGAAATAGACATTTGAGTTGCCGGCTGAAAATTGTAATATCAGCGCAGATTTTTTAAAAAAATAATAGGTAATCGTAATGAGCGAAATACCCCTGGAACTGAAGTACACTAAATCCCACGAGTGGGTGCGAAGCGAGGATGACGGTACCGTTACGATCGGTATTACAGATCATGCGCAAGAGTTGCTTGGAGACCTTGTGTTCGTTGAACTGCCTGAGGTCGGCACCGAGATGTCTGCAGAAGATGCTGCCTGCGTGGTTGAATCCGTCAAGGCAGCATCCGATGTCTACATGCCCATCAGTGGCGAAGTCGTCGAGGTCAATGGAAGCCTGGCTGAAGCACCGGAGACCATTAATGATTCACCGTATGATGATGGCTGGCTGATCCGGGTACAGCCATCCAGTCCCGACGAGCTCGAAGATCTGATGGATGCAGACAGTTACGATGCCGAGATAGCAGAAGACTAGCAATGCCGTTCATACCCCACACCGAGCAGGAAATCGATGAAATGCTCGACGTCATCGGCATCAAGGATACCGAGGAGCTGTTTGAAGAAATTCCATCGCACCTGAGAATCCCCGGTCTCGAAGGTATTCCGCAGGGCATGACCGAGATAGAGATTTCGCGCCTGATGCACAAACGTGCTGCTGAAAACAAAAACGGGGTATGTTTTATCGGTGCCGGGGCCTATGAACATCATATACCCGCGGCTGTCTGGCAATTGACAACACGGGGTGAATACTACACCGCGTATACGCCTTACCAGGCAGAAGCATCGCAGGGCACGCTGCAGCTTACCTATGAATACCAGAGCATGATTACCGCGCTCACCGCTATGGATGTGTCCAATGCTTCGCTATACGATGGGGCATCGGCGCTGGCG
>JASFVM010000258.1:0-4231 GCA_050049835.1 Gammaproteobacteria bacterium | reverse complement strand
TTGCGAGTCTGCCGACCGGGATAATCAAATGCGGGTGCAGCAGACTTATTTCAGTATCAAGCCAGCTTGAACAATTGTCTATTTCCTCATTCGCTGGCACACGGTCGCCGCCTTGCGGATTTTTCCCCGGGAAGCACCTGCACACTGCGGCCATATAAACACGTTGACGAAATTCTTCCTCGGCAAGACCAATCGATGCAAACCATTTGAACAGTGTTTTGCCGGCTGTCCATGCAAACGGTTTGCCCAGTGTCCCCTCTTTATCCCCGGGCGCCTGTCCAACCAGTAACACCTTTGAAACAACTGCTGCCCCGGTAACAACCGGGGGCACCATGTTTGCACATCGCCGGCACTTGCCCAGCGAGCGCTGATGTTCACGCAGTCGCTCAATCATCAACATATTCAAATCTTGGACATACTGGTATAAACCCGTGATAATAGCATTTAAGCCAGCATCCGAACCAACATGGAACTACTCGAAACCCTATATAATTTTGCCCTGAAATGGATCAAGGAATTCTCTACCATCCAGGGCGGCCTTCAGCTGGGTACAGTACTGGTATGCGGCGCGCTTGCTGCACTGACGCATAAACACTGGCAGAACTTCATAACCCGGCTGGTCGGCAGTCTGGAGAAAAAAGGCTTTATTCGTTTCATGCTGCGTGCCACCAACCGCATCGCTTTCCCGATGAGCATGCTGCTGTACCTGATCCTGACGCGTTTTTTGCTTGACCAGTTTGAAGTCAATACAGCAGTACTCGATATCTTCACGCCGTTGCTGCTCTCGCTCGCCGGGATAAAACTGGGTGTGTATATCCTGCGTGCCGGCTTTACTCCCAGTCCTGCACTACGTGCCTGGGAGAATGTCTTCAGCCTCAGCGTCTGGAGCATACTGGCAGTGCATCTGCTTGGCTGGTTACCGGATATTGTCAAGGCAATGGACGAGTTCGCTTTCACCTTTGGTGAAACCAGAATCTCGGTGCTGTCGTTTTTCCAGCTCACTGTATCAATCATTATTTTCATTGTACTGGCGAACTGGCTGACACGTTTTATTGAAGCGCGCACCAGACGTTCGCAATACCTCAACCCGAGCATGCGCGTGGTACTGACCAAAACCAGTAAATTCGTTATTTACGGTCTTGCCATCCTGTTTGCTTTGAAAGCCGTGGGCATTGATTTCACCGCCTTCGCTGTTTTCAGCGGTGCCGTCGGTGTTGGTATCGGCTTCGGCTTGCAGAAAATATTCAGCAACTTCATCAGCGGCTTTATTCTGATCTTCGACCGTTCAATCAGACCCGGTGATGTCATCACCATCGGTAATCGCTTCGGCTGGGTGCAGGAACTGAACGCGCGTTACGTCGTTGTGCGAGACCGTGACGGTGTTGAAGCATTGATACCCAATGAAAACCTGATCACCAGTGAAGTGACCAACTGGAGCTATTCCGACCGCAGTGTACGCCAGCGCCTGCCGGTATCCATCAGCTACCACGACGATCCCGAACTGGCGATGAAACTGATGGTTGAATCCGCAGAGGAACATCCGCGTGCCCTCAAGTCTCCGGAGCCCGTGGCCAGGCTGCTGAGATTCGGTGATAACGGGATCGAACTTGAATTACGTATCTGGATCATTGATCCGGAAAACGGCATAGCGAATGTCACTTCTGATATCAACCTCGCTTTCTGGAAACGCTTCAAGGAACACAATATAACCATTCCATTCCCGCAGAGAGACGTGCACTTACTCGATAACACGGTTCCCGACTGAATACTGATCCCGGTCATGACTTGACCTGACCCTTTACGGTAGAATATTAGTGTTCACTGATAAATTGTTCTAGCGGGTGATGTTCAATGCATTTATTCATCAATTTCCTGTTTTTCTTACTGATAACAATAACCGCCTTCAGTGCCAGGGCCGATATTCTGGTGCTGGTACACGGCTACCTGGGCAGTGCCGATTCATGGGAAGCCAGTGGCATCAACAGTGTGCTCGATGCCAATGGCTGGAAGCGTGGCGGGCTGATTTCTTCCGCGCCCGGCATAGTTGCGCCCTTGCTCCTCGGACCCGGCAAAGATGCCGGCAACAAGGTTTATGTTGTTGATTTGCCAGCAGAAGCACCCATCGTGGTCCAGACAGACCAGTTTCTGGGCATGTTGGCGACAATTCAGACGATGCATCCGGGTGAGAACCTGGTTATCGTCGGACACTCGGCCGGCGGTGTTGTGGCACGTACGGCACTGGTCAGAGGCGGTATCCAGAACGTCAAGGCACTGATTACCATTGCCAGCCCCCACGTCGGCACGACACGGGCCAACCAGGCGATTGCAGCTACCGATGAATCCGGCATTTTTGGCCCGGTGAAAAGCTTCTTCGGTGGCAGCGGTTACGACACGCTGCGCCGTTCACGAGGCCTGCTGTTTGATCTGGCATATCCACAGCCCGGCAGCCTGCTTTACTGGCTGAATGCGCAACAGCACCCTGACATCAAGTATGTCTCGGTAGTGCGTCTTAACCCGGTCGGATTTGCCGGTGATGAGCTCGTACCGGGCTACAGCCAGGACATGAATAACGTTCCGACGATTCAGGGCAAAAGCTCCGTCATCGTCACACCCGCGGGCCATACCCTGGTTGCAGAGGATGCAGGTACGTTGTTGCAAATATTGAATCAGCTTGAAGATTCAGGGTCAAAAGAAGCTGAACCTGTTTCCTGATCATATGAATGTCAACTAAAACCGGCCCTGCATCCAGTTCAAATCCAGATTCGCGCTGGGGTGAACGCACCCCGACGCATGATCCCGATATACTCGCCAACTTCAAACCACGTGCAACCGATATACTGATAACTACCGCGCCAAAGGCAGGTACAACATGGATGCAGCAAATTCTTCACCAGCTACGTACAGGTGGTGACCCTGATTTCAGTTCAATTGCGGAAGTCGTGCCATGGCTGGAGCTCCCGCGTGACGGGTCGACGTGGCAGGACATCGTTGCAGGATTTGAACGCATCAAGGACCCGCGCATTTTCAAAACACACTGTACTTATGAACAAACACCGGGCACGGATACTGTCAATATCATTTTGTCGTCTCGCGACCCAAGAGATTGCTGTGTAAGTTTTTACCACCATGTCATCGACATGACTGATGATGCACGCAAGCGTGTCGGATTCGACCGCTTGCACACGCTTGATGATGTCTTTGAAGTGTGGCTTGAATATGGCGCATGGTATCGAAATATACAGAGCTGGTGGCCGCACATCAACGACAATAATGTGTTGTGGCTTCGATTTGAGGACATGAAGGAGTCACTGGAAGATGCAGTCGACAGCATCATCGCCTTCCTCGACTGGCGCATTACTCCACAGCAACGCAGCAAGGTCCTGGAGCATTCTTCGTTTGACTGGATGAAAACACACAGTGACAAATTTACCCGCCAGGTCAAGTCAGAAAAACCCAGCTTCAAACCTGGCGGTTTTATCCGCAAAGGCGAAGTTGGCGATCACAAGACAAAACTCTCGGCTGAACAGGAACAGCGCATACTGGAAAAGGCCGAGCAAATACTGGAAACTGACTGCCTTCGGTATCTTGGTCTGGCCGTATAAATAAATTTGTAAATATATAATTCACCACAGCAGTGCAGCGGCGGGTATTTTTTATTAAAAATAAAAACATCTATTCACCACAGAGGCACAGAGACACAGAGGTTTTTTATGTTTTTAAGTGTAGGTACATATATCACAGATGGCTTTTCGGTTGGCACATGTATTCAGGGTTTTTGATTATTACCACAATAAGGTTTTCTCTGTGCCTCTGTGCCTCTGTGGTGAATAATGGTTTTTGTATTTAACAAAAGAAGTCTTTTCTCTGTGACTCTGTGGTGAACAGGCTTTTAAACTTTAAGACGCTTTCTCCGTGCCCCTGTACCTATGTGGTGAAATAATACCTTGTGCCCTTCATGCGGCTTTTTCGTTTGAGTCTTCTTCGAACAGCTCGAAATCACAACGAAACAGGCTGCCTTCGCCCGGCACACTCTCGACATGCAAACTGGCGTTATGCCGATCGAGCACGTGTTTTACGATAGCCAGCCCCAGGCCTGTACCGCCCTGCTCCCGTGACCTTCCCGGATCGACCCGGTAAAAGCGTTCTGTCAGGCGGTCGATATGCTCCGGCATAATACCGATGCCGTTGTCTTCAACACCGATGTGCACACCATCAGCGTCAATACTGTTGA
>JASFVM010000249.1:0-4534 GCA_050049835.1 Gammaproteobacteria bacterium | reverse complement strand
GCCCCCAGTGATCAGGGGGCGACGGATTAATGGTTGCCCGGCATATGCTGGTTAAGGTTGTGCTGCAGTCCTTGCTGCTGCCCCTGGGGCAGGCTGTGTATGCGCTGCTGAAACTGTTGCTTTTTCTCTGGCGGCAGGTTTTGCCAGCGGTTACGCAGCCTTTGCTGTTCGGTTTCTGGCAGGTCGTTGAACCACTGGTATTTTTCTCTCAGCGCCTGTTTCAGTTCAAGCGGCAGGCTGCGAAATTCCTGCATGCGCTGACGCATTTGTGCTTTTTCCTCGGGTGAAGCATTTTTCCATTGCTGCAACCTGAGTTTTGCCCGTGCTCTCTGGTCCGGTGTCATCTCGTTCCAGCGTGTAGCGCCTTTAATCAGACGTTGCCTGCGCTCATCAGGTATATCCTGCCAGCGGTCTTCAAAATTTTGCAGCAGCGTTTGCTGTGTGCTGTTCAACTGTTCCCAGTCCGGGGCTGTTGCATTACTGGCAGCTACGTTAGCCGCTGCAAACACCAACAGGCATGGCAGGGCTGCATTAATTATGATTTTGTTCATTGTCTTTACCATTCCGGTTTTCGGCAAATATCGTGTTCAGCTGTATCGGGTCGATCCACTCGCCATCGAGGGGTTCGAATTCAGCGATAAATTCAAGCAGATCGCCATCCGGCAATTCTTCTTTCAGACGGTCCTCATCAGCCTGCTTGCTGTCAGCAAAGGCAGGCAGCGTTAGCGGCAACAGGAAGAGCAAGGCTGTTTTACTAGCTTGCATTGTCCTGCTCTATCATCCAGACAACAAAGTCGAGGTTTTGCATGAGTTCAAAATCCTCATTGGCAAGCACCAGTTCAAACTCGTCCGGACTCAACTGCGCCTTGCCCGGTGTGGAAAACAGCATCCATCCGGTCATCAGCGATACAAACAGGACGGCAAACGTGCCTGCGGTGAGCCAGGATGGCTTGATCAGGCTGAATTTTTCGTGCGTTGCCAAGGCCTCGTGTCTTGCCCGGTTAAGGCGTGACAGGGTGCGTGCATCAAGGTGCTCGACACTTTCGTCAAGTGAAGCAACGACTGATTGCAGCATTGTCTTGCCTGCTTCCGGATCAATATTGCTGTTCATGACTGATAAGCCTCAAGTGAGCGTTTAAGTGCTTTGGTTGCACGTGAATAATGTGTTTTTACACTGCCCTGACTGCACTTCATGGCCTTTGCTGTTTCTCTGACATCATAGCCTTCCCATGCGCGCAACAGGAAAGCCTGTTGTTGACGTAAGGGCAATTGTCTGATGGCATCCAGTGCGACGTTCATCAGCTGTTCATTGCCTGCGTTGCTGTCCGGTTTGAGTGAAACAATATCAGCAGCCTGCTGGATGGGGTCATAGCTGTCTTCATCCGAATCATCACCGGCTGATCTCAGCCAGCTGAAAACGCTGTTGCGGGTACGTGATCGTCGATACCAGTCCCTGATCTTGCTTTGCAGGATTCGGTGGAACAGGGGGCCCCAGTCATTTTCGCTTTTATGGCTGTAATTCTTCACCAGCGACAACATCGCATCCTGAACAATATCCATCGCATGATCTTGATCATTCGTGGCGAGTTCGGCCATGCGAAAGGCACGTTTCTCTATGCCTGCAAGAAATCGGTTCAATGCCTGACGGTTTTCCAGGATGTTGGCCTCGTTACATTCGTTATTGCTTGTTTGCTTGAATATCAGGGAAGGATTGCTGGCAAGGTTCAGGAATCCGGATTCTTCGCAAAACGTCCATTTTAACATTGGTATTGAGTTCAACATGCTTATACGCTGCCTTTTGCTGGTGCTGTCAAAAGCGTAAACAATAAAAACGCCCCCTGTTACCGGACAGGGGGCTCAAGCGGGAGTCATAGCCTGTATGTTGTAATTAACGCGCGAGCAGGGTATTGGTTGACAGGGAGATTTAACCTGTTGATTTATAAGGGTTATCTATAAAAGACCACTAGCTGGCTGAAATCTCGTCCAGCAATTTCGCATAACTCGTCACAGGCAACCGCGGACCAAATTGCTGAACGACATGGGAAGAGGCCAGGCTGGCCAGTTTTCCGGCTTCGGGCGCTGCATAGCCATGGGTAATACCATACAGATATGCGCCGGCAAACATGTCGCCCGCACCATTGGTATCAACGGCTCTGGTCGGAAAGGGTTCAATGCTATGGATCTGTGTGCCGTCGTAAATCAGGGCGCCCTTCGAACCCAGTGTGATGGCAAAGTTTCCGGCAAACGCTTTGATGGTCTCAATGGCTTCATCGATCGATGATTTGCCGGTATAGGCCAGGGCTTCAGACTCGTTGCAGAATAAAAGGTCGATGCCATTACCGATGGTCTCGGTTAACTCACTGTGGAAATGCTGCACGATAGCAGGGTCCGAGAAAGTGAATGCGGTCTTGACGCCATTGGCTTCAGCAACCTTGCGCGCGTGTATGTTGGCCGCCCTTGCTGAAGGGGAGGTTACCAGATAGCCTTCCATGTAAAGATACTCGGATTCCTTTATATGGCTGTCGCTGATCTCATTCACTGACAGCTCGGACGAGATACCAAGAAACGTGTGCATGGTGCGTTCAGCATCAGGTGTAACCATAACAAGGCATTTCCCTGTGATGCCGTTGGCATGAGTGCCATTGATGTTGGTGTCTACACCGGCGGTCTTGAGGTCGTGCAGGTAGAAGTGACCGAGATCGTCGTCAGCGACCTTGCAGGCATAGTACGATGAGCCGCCCATCGCGCTGACAGCGATCAGCGTGTTCGCAGCTGAGCCACCGCTTGCCCTGTTGCCTTCAAAGGCATCAAGGTGCGTCATCAGGCGGTGCTGCTGGTCTTCATCAACCAGCGTCATCACGCCCTTGTCGATTTCCATCAGGTTCAAAAAGCCGTCTTCGACTTCAAATTCCATGTCAACCAGGGCATTGCCCAGACCGTAAACATTGTATTTCTTCATCAACCAAACCTTGCACTGATTATGTTCCGGGGCGTATTGTCACATACATGACCGGCAAGGTCATGTGGTCTGTCAGCGCCATCGCCGACAATATCGTTTGCGGAGAACCATGGATAGCTCAATTACGTTACCGTTCTGGCTGTTTGTCCTGATCACCGTGTTTGCAGCAATCATGGTGCTGGACCGTTTTCTCATGCCCGGCATGCGCTGGTACTTCAGGCGCCGTGTGAACAGGGTTATTGATGAAATCAATACGCGACTGGATGTTGAAATACGTCCGCTGCAGATCACCCGCAGGAAGGCGTTGATTGAACGTCTTGTCTATGATGAGAAAGTACTTGAAGCTGTCAAGCAGACGTCGCAGGAAAAAGGCATGCCTGTCGCTGTCGCACAGGACAAGGCCAGGAAGTACGCCAACGAGATTGTTCCTGCCTTCAATGCCTATATGTACTTTCGTGTCGGCTACTGGCTGTCAAAAAAACTTGCACGGCTTGTATACCGGGTAAGAGTGGGCTTTTTTGATAATAATGCACTAAGCAAGGTTGATCCTGAGTCGGCGGTCGTCTTTGTGATGAATCATCGCAGTAACATGGACTATGTTCTGGTTTCCTTCCTGGTGGCGGAGAAAACCGCGCTTTCCTATGCTGTCGGCGAATGGGCGCGCATATGGCCGTTGCAAACCCTGCTCAAATCGATGGGTGCCTTTTTTGTGCGCAGAAATTCCGGTAATCCGTTGTATCGTCGAGTGCTGGAACGCTATGTGAATATGTCAACACGTGCCGGTGTTTGTCAGGCTGTCTTCCTCGAAGGCGGGTTGAGCAAGGATGGTGCCCTGCACGAGCCCCGCCTGGGGTTTCTCGATTATATGCTGCGTGACTACCATTCCGATACAGACCGGGATATCACGTTCATCCCTGTGGGTATCAATTATGACCGTGTGATCGAAGACAGAAGCATGGTGCGCAAACTGGATCCCCGGGCAGACAAGCGCAGCAAATGGTTTGTCGTGAAGACGACAGTGCGGTTCATGTTGAAAACCCTGCTGCTGCCAAGAAAGATGCGGCTGCGTCGGTTTGGCTATGCAAGTGTTAATTTTGGCAGTCCGGTTTCCGCAAAGACTTATTGCAGGCGTAATAATCAGGAATTCGTGCATCTTGAACAGGAATCAAGATTTCAATACGTTGCACGGCTGGCGGATGTGCTGATGGCAGAGATCAGGCAGACAATTCCGATAACGCCGGTGGCATTGATGGCGGAGATCCTGCTGGTCCAGCGTAGAAGCTGGAAAAGTGAACTTGAACTCAAATCGCAAGCTCTGGAGCGCATCGAGGCGTTGAAACAAAAAGGTGCACCAATCAGGATTTCATCGAGCAGCACTGAAAGCATACTCAGTGGCGCGCTTGATATTATCGATGGCCGGGGGTGGCTGGACGTGCAGGATAACCTCTATAAGGCCAGGGATGACTCAATCGTGATGCTTGAATATTACGCCAACTCGATTGCCCACTGGCATGAAGTGAATACTAAAGAATTAGTAGCCGCAAATGACGCAAAAAGCGCAAATAAGTAGCAGAC
>JASFVM010000248.1:0-4548 GCA_050049835.1 Gammaproteobacteria bacterium | reverse complement strand
GTGTTTTACCCCCTGTGCCTGCCAATGGGGAGTTGCTGGTTGACGGTGGTGTTTTGAACAACGTACCCATCAATATCATGCGTGAAATCAACCCGTCCGGATCAGTCATGGCATTTGATGTCGCACCTCCAAGAGGCCCGACAGCAAAACAGGATTACGGCATGAGCGTGTCCGGCTGGTACCAGTTAGCCAGCAGAATGCTGCCGTGGCTGAAACCTGTCAGGGCACCGCGTGTTGGTGTCGTTCTGATGCAGGCGATGATGGTGGGCTCCAACCTTTTACGCGAGCAGATGCTACAGAATGAAATGGCGGACTATTATCAGAATATCCATGTCAGAAAGGTCGGCATGCTTGATTTCAAGGAAATCAAGCGTGCAGCGAGAGTCGGTTATGAGAGCGTTATCGAGCCACTACGCCAATGGCTGGAAAAATCAAATCGGAGCGACTAGCGTGCCGTGGACAAGCTGCGTTTGAATGCCAGTAGCGATGCGCATTTTACCCAGTAACCACGTAAAAACAGATAGCTTAACGCGGTAGGCTATGTGCTGATTCTGCCTTTTCGAGTGCCTGTTCAATAGACATGCCCGCATAATCCTGTGCGCAAAACTCTTTGCCACTAACGCTGTATGGTAACAGGGCGGGTACAAGCGCACCCGGAATTACCGAATCAACAGAATTCGGGGCTTGCTGGCTACCCATGTCTGTCCTCAACCATCCTGGATCAAGAGAGTTCATGACGACTCCACTATCTTTTAATATCGGCACAAAATCCGCTGTAAACTTTTTCAAGGCGGCCTTCGATATGGCATACGGAGCCAGCTGGGGTTGCTCGTTAATACCCGAGATCAAATTGATGACTCTGCCCCAGCGTCTTGCCATCATCGATGGGATTAGTGCATTACAAAGCCTGATCTGGCTTATAACGTTGGTCTCAAAACTTTGACGAAATTCCTCATCTGGAATTGACCATATATCATCATGATATGGCGTCATTATCGCCGCATTATTGTAGAGAATATCGATTTGAGGGGCTGCCTCTTCTATTTCTGCTATTAACTTTATGACCTGGGCTGGGACAGATAGATCGGCCTCCAGCGCTACCGCACGAATACCGTTATCTGAAAGCTCTGCAGCGAGCGCATTCGTGTGCTGCACCGATCTTGAATGCAGTACCAGGTTACAGCCCAATGTGCTGAGCGCACTGGCGATTTCTTTACCGATACCTCTGCTGGCGCCTGTAACCAGTGCCCATTTATTGTTTATATCCAGCATATTAATTACCAATAATATAATGTTGATCAGGTATCGAGTTGCAAAGTTACATTGCCTCCTGCTACTTCAGGCCGCAGGTTCTGTCCGTTATAGAAAGGAGGCGCAACTTGTGTGCGACCGTAGAGGGTACCATTGTCGACAGGCAGTCGCCATGCGGTCTCATCGATAGATGAGCCATTGGAGTCATCAAGGGGAAGAGCCGCACTCTCTGTATTGCCACAAAGCAATGCCCAAACAGGCAGTACCAGTGATGTTGCTACCATCGTACAGGGAAAATCGAATCCGTTGGTTGTAAAAGCTGCATCAGGCAGGCCGTGTCTCAGTGCTTGCGACGCCGTGCAACACCGACCAGGCCGATTAAGCCCGACATCATCAGCCAGACTGCACCGGGTATCGGAACAGCGGGTGCCGATGAAAAGCTGATGTTGTCGTATAAGACTCCGGAAGGGGTGTAGTTGCTGGCCGTGCTGGAAAAACCAAACTGCAGTAGCTGCCCAACCAGGCTGTTATCTATCTCCAGGCTGAGTGTTTTTGTCCCCCAGCTGGTGCCAAAAGCAGTAGTGTTGAAGATCGACTCGGAGGTCATATCGAGTGCGCTATTAAAGGTTCTGAGGTACGCATTTGAACTACTTTCAGGGATCTGATCACCTTGCTTCACATCAAAAGTGAAATTCCAGATCGAGCCCACTTCACTGGCGCTGATTGTCTGTTGCTGGAACACGAGAGCTTCGATCCATTTACCATCAGCGTGGTCCGAATTGCTGTAGTCGCTGAACACCTTCAGTTGCTGGTTGCCCTGAATCGTAGTGATAGTAGAAAAGCCGGCCCCACCATTCGGCGCCACCAAGACACCATAATCACGATAGAAGGTCTTATCGCTGTTATATACGTTAGCAAATACACGCCAGCCGTCATTACCAAGTGCTGCCGGGTCAGCCTGATGCAATGCCTCGAAATTCTGGCTGTAGTTTACGAGTGCGGCATTGCTTGACGGTGCCAGGGTCAACATGCTCAGCATGACCAGCGTCGTTAGAACCGTGTTTCGATTATATTTAAGTCGCATTTTGTTACCCTCTGGCGGTGACGAAGCGAATGGCTTTTTGTTACTCACGCGCACTCGGTCACAACCAGGTCATCAGTCGCCTTGCCAGCTACAGCTTTCCGCATAAAATGCGTTCATTCGGCTTACCCTTGCTTTGCCGCTGTTTTCTTTCTGGCTATTCCTGCCAGTCCGAGCAAGCCGCTGCCGAACAGCCAGAGACTCGCCGGGATCGGCACGACGGTCGAGTGCGCATCCACCAATGCCATGCCGGCATCTGCACCGGCAAGACCGGAAGCACCCAGAAAGTCTGCCAGTTCCGGCGAGACCAGAATATCTGCTGCAATGACGAGCGAGTCGTCGAAAGCCTCGATGATCGGATTGGCAATATCGAACAGGATTGTATTCAGACCAAACGTGCTCTCCACGACAAAGCCGGAGGTACCTGTCGGCCGACCGGAAGCCGCCCTTATGGTAAAGTCACCCACCTCGGTTGTACCGTTGAACTGAACGCGACCGCTGTGCTCGATCGTTCCGCTGAAGGGCGAAAAGTCTGGCGAGTTATAGATCAAGGTTGTGTCCAGGGCGCCACCAATCGCATCGCGCGGATTGATGCCGAACGCGATGGAGTTAGGTCCAAGATTGCCACCAACATTGGGCGTTACCGAGGTTATCGACAGTCCCAGACTGTCCAGCGCACCGTTACCAAATAATATGCTGGTCTGGCCTCCCTCTACCTGGGCCGTGGCCGCATGTGTCCTGAATGGCATTGCGAGAATCAGCAATCCCATTAGTATTACACAGGTATTTACGTAACCTGCCATTCGTGATTTGTTCATTACTTAATCCCCAATTATTAAATCACTGTTGAGTCAATTTTCCCTTTTATCGACAAGACTATTTTCATGACTACTGTCTCGTACAGACCTGGCAATCCGTTGCCGGCACTCGAAACCCTGGAGGAGGGCGGAGTGCCAGCAACATCACGCTCGGAGAATGAGTGCATCAGCTTTTACTTTTACGACGGCGAGCAACACCAACCAGTCCGACCAGACCGGAACCGAACAGCCAGACCGCAGCTGGTACAGGTACGGGAACAGCCGTTACAGTTAGGCTGGCGTTGTCCAGGAAAATGGCGCCAGCATTTGAGGTTGAGTTTTCCAGGATATGTATCAACTGTATTCTGGTCGATGCGGTACCCTCAGGCATCACTGCTGAAACATCCATCTGCGTCCAGTCAAAATCATTGCCTCCATCAGTACCAGCCAGTACATAGTCGAACGTACCACCAACAATAGCGTCACTACCCGCGCTGACCTGAGCAAAGGGTGTAAAGCCGCCGCTTATGTTGTTGCCGCCTGAATCAAGGGCAAATATCTGCAACAGAAAGATGTTATTGAAGTTGTCACCGTTCCAGTTCATGGCAAATACCTGTGCATCAACAGTGTCACCAGGATTCGCTGCTACATCCTGGAAGGCGCCTGCGTCTCCGCCGAACTGTTTCAACACCTGTGTACCACTTAGCGCAGTCGGGCTAAAAAAACTGCCACCGGGGGTGAAATTATTACTGCTTGTAAAGGTTTGATTGAAACAGCCCCATGAACCAGAACAAGACACGTCACCGCCTGATGCATCAGGTGATTCAAAGCTGCCATTAACTAGTGCCGCGCTGCCTGAAGGTGCGTAAGCGATTGCTGCAGTCAGGGCTAGTGCCGTCAGACCACTTTTATAAAAGTTTTTCTGTAACATTTTGGTTATAACCTCTTTGTCATTTGGCGGACCCGCCTCGATGCGTGGTTCGCGATTAAATCACCAAAATCAGACCAAAACTCAGCAACACCTCTTGTATTGCGACTGTCTTGTCCGACATAGCTATATAGTATGTACTACATATGCTATATAGCAGCAGGAATCATGCCATAAACTGTAACTGTCTGAATACATGTCTTATTTTATGAATTGATGTAAATTAACGATTTATAATATGTAAAGCATTTCGACAAATTTGTTACCCATCGTGGGGCGGAATGTTAACAGGATATATTAATGATTCTTCTTAAAAACAATAAATTATATGTATTTACAAGAATTATTATTGGCTAAATCTGGACTGTCGATTAAATTTACAGTGTCAGAAAATATAGTATATTGCTATATAGAAAAGATGACGACGAGGTAGACTTACTGATTTTCTGAACATTTGATCAGAAAAGGATATAAATCTTTGTGAGTCAGTG
>JASFVM010000032.1:0-14474 GCA_050049835.1 Gammaproteobacteria bacterium | reverse complement strand
CCTGTTTGCACAGCGGATTGGACCACAAGGCAAGGTATATGCTGTGGACATTTCCCGGCCATTTGTCGAAAACATTATGCGAACATCCCGTGAACAGGGGCTGGATAATATCGAAGGCATTGTCAACAGCGACAGGGATGCATTGTTGCCAGCTGCCTCTATTGATCTGGCGTTCATGGTCGATACCTACCATCATTTCGAATATCCGGACAGCATGTTGTTATCCATTCGAAAAGCTTTAAAACCGGATGCACAATTGATTGTTATTGATTTTCGCCGTGACCCGCAGCACAGTTCCAGGTGGGTCATGGGACACGTGCGAGCCGGCAAACAACAGGTGATTAAAGAGATTACCGCGGCAGGATTCCACTTAATCGATGACAAGCCGCTGTTACGTACAAACTATTACCTTGTGTTCAGCAAGTCGGATAAAGAAACACCGTGACCTGCAGGCGGAGAAATTACACATCTTCATGCCCTGGATCATGTTCAGACAAAGGCGGCTCATTTATGATAATGATTGATAAAACTCAGATAACAGCTTAAGGGGGGATAGAAGTATGAAGCCTATAACGATCGAATTCAGTCTTAAGTCAGGTGAGAAGGTATTCAAGGAAGACACGGTGGTCATGCATACGCCTGAAGAATTGTTTGAATATGTTGCACCCGGTGGTCGTTGTGAATCGATGCCTGATGATGTCGATGAAATCCAGATTGTGTTTCTTACCCCGGAGCATCCAAATACACAGAACCCGATCGCGGACATACGCGGTACGCTGGAGCTGGGTATGGTGTTTTTAACCGGCCCGCTTGCTGAAATACTGCAGACTGCGGAAAAAATCATTGACAAGGCCGGGCGTGGTGAGCTGTCAGATGCCTTTCTGACCGTGATTGGAGCAAAATGCTAGCTGTCAGTAGTTATTCAGATGTAATAGTCAGGTCTTACTCAGGCATGAAGGGTCAGACCAGCTTGAACTGTGATTTTTCATAAGGATGAACATTCCTGAAGCCAATAAAAAATCCTGGTCTAGTACAAAATATGCTCTCGCAGAAATGCCGGGAACGCAGGGGGAAGGCCAGTTCAATATGATCGCCTCATCAGGTTAAACATGAATTAGCTCTGCGCTTCAGCGAGATGACTGGATTTAAACAGGCGGCACCGATATTTCGAAGATGGAAAACTATCTGCTTTTTTGAGATCAGGTCAAGACTACTACAATTCAGGCCAGCTTGTGCAGCGAATCGTATACACCCTTTTGTAGATGGTAGCCTGATTTTTGCATAGCATGCAGAATCAGCTCTACCATCTCGACGCGATTGAGACGGTCAGAGTTCAAGACTATATCGTAGGACGTGGGATCATCAATGTCGGTATCATAGAGTGTCTGTATATATTCTGCCCGTTCCCGGTCGACCGATAAAACTTTCTTTCTGGCTTCATCCATGCTGATATTTTCCCTCTCGGCAACACGCTCGGCACATTTCTCCGGGCTGCCGACAATGCGAACCCGAAAAGCTCTTTCCGGCCCAAGGATTAAATTGGCGCCGCGTCCAATAATTACACCGCCGCGCAAGGTAATGGAAAAGACTGTTTTAACCAGATGTTCGTAATATTCTTCATAAGAAAATGTATTCTTCTGTAACAATCCCTTCCACCAGCGGTCATCGATATGGCTGATATGTTCATCGAGAGCTTTGACCAGATTTTCATCAACGTTAGCACGTCGAGCTACCTCCTGGAGGATATAACGATCACAGCAGCGCACTTCCAGGGTGTCAGCGAGCAATTGTGCGACTTCTCTACCCAGAGCGCCGAAATTTCTTGACACAGTAACGACATGGGTTGCTGATTTATCCCATACCTGTTTCGCCTTGATGCTTGTAATGACCTGCTGTTCTTTAAGTTGTGCAGTTACGAGTGCTTCGATCAAGCGGTCTGCATTACATCTCATGTGATGATTCCTTGATGATGTTGATTAAATTCTATCATTAAATACAGGTTGTCTGAGCAACAGGTATGCACCATGAATGAGCAGGCATCGTCTGAATATGCGCTATCAAGGATCACGAGAGGGCTGTTGTCAAATATAAGCCATTGATTTCCAGTCTCCAGAAGTTGGCATTAATCCTGCTTTGTCAAATTATAATC
The DNA here is from genome assembly GCA_050049835.1 of Gammaproteobacteria bacterium. GTDB lineage: Bacteria > Pseudomonadota > Gammaproteobacteria > SZUA-229 > SZUA-229 > JABDQW01. The sequence continues at coordinate 12,325 of JASFVM010000032.1, read as the reverse complement.
TAGAAGCATTTCGGGGTTAGTGCCATGTCAACCGGAGTCAATCACGGTTATCTGCCTGCAGGTCGATACATTGTCAATCACGACATTATGCGTTGTACAGCTGAGGGTGTAGTCGGAAACCATCTTTATTCCGGCCGTGCCCTTGGTCTTTCCGAGCCGGATGATTATATACAGCTAAGCCCGGAGTTGAAGCCTTTCTGGAGGGATATCATCAGGCACTATCGCCGAATCGGTCTCAGCCATAGTGAGAATGTGATCTGGGATGTTGATATTACCGTGCTGGCGCTGCACAAAGGATTCACGCCATCTGTATTTTACTTCGGCCCAGAAGAGGCCAGTGTCTGGGATGATCCGGAGTGGGGCAGCGCTGTTGAGTTCATCAACTCGAAAAACAATTTCATGGCGCTTGCTGAAGAGCTGGGTATTGACGTGCCACAAACACGTTGTTATGACAGCGTCGATGTAATCAGTGAATATGAAATCGTTTCACTTAATATGCCCTGTTACCTGAAAGCGGCAGTTTCGGTTTCGGGAGTTGGCATATACCGATGTGCCAACCGTGAAGAACTGCGCGATGCGATGCAGAATTTTGACAGTAATACTCCGGTGCAGGTGCAGGAAGAGGTCAGGGCTGAAACTTTTATCAATCTTCAATACCGGGTGATAGAGGGCCACCTGATACGACTTGCGGCAAGTGAACAGATACTTGATGGCTGCTCCCATCAGGGCAACCGGTTTCCGTCAAACTATGAGCCATGGGAGGCCATCGAACCGATGGCCCTCTGGCTCAAGGAACGGGGCATAAAAGGCATCTTCGCTTTCGATGTTGCCGTTGTGAATACGCCGGTCGGTATACGTTATCCTGCTATTGAATGTAATCCCCGGTTCAACGGCGCATCCTATCCGACGGTGATTGCACAGAAACTGGACATTCCTGAGTGGACAGCCCGTACCTTCGAAACAAAACACCGCAAACTGTCGGCAATTGACCTGAGTGATATAGAGTTTGACAGCAAGACAGGCGAAGGCCTCGTCATTGTGAACTGGGGAACATTACTCGAAGGCAAACTTGTGTTATTGCTGGCAGGTACTGCTGAATACCAGGACGCCCTGTTACACGAGCTGGAATATCGCCTTTGACAGGCATTTTCAGTATAGATATGTGACAATGCTTGTGCCAATGAAAGCAACAAGCATGACAGATGAGAGATTCAGCCAGCTATTCACTTATGGTGCACGGCGGAGCCGGTGCCCTCGATAACGTCAGGGACAGTAAGACAGCACTTCGTTACCTCGAGAGTATTCGCAGGATTCTGGAACACGGCCGCGAAGTAATGGAACTCGGCGGCTCGGCACTGCAGGCTGTCGAAACCTGTGCGAGTTTGCTCGAAGACGACCCCGTGTTCAATGCGGGCTGTGGTTCTGTGCTCAACGAGAACGGCAAGGTTGAAATGGATGCGGCGATCATGGACGGACGCGGTCTGTCCGCAGGTGCCGTCGCTGCGGTCGATAATATTGCCAACCCGGTCCAGCTCGCCCGGCTGGTGATGACCGAGAGCGAACACGTCATGCTGATTGCAGAGGGCGCCATGCGCTTCGCTGATCATTGCGGGGTAGAGCGTGTGCCGGAAGACTATTTCTGTACAGCTGACCGTGTCGAGCAGTTACACCAGGCCCGCCTACATCACAAGATCATGCTTGATCATGATGATACTGAACAGGACAGTGAAGACCAGAAATACGGCACCATCGGCGCAATTGCGCGCGATCCGGACGGCAACCTTGCTGCCGCCACATCGACAGGCGGCATCGTCAACAAGCGTATGGGTAGAGTGGGTGATTCACCGATTATCGGTGCCGGCGTGTTTGCAGATAATGAAACCTGTGCTGTCTCGGCCACTGGTTACGGCGAGGACTTCATGCGTTCCGTCATTGCAAAAACGATCTCCGATTTCATGTATATGAAGGGAATGGATGCCAGACAGGCAACCGATGCCGGAATTGAATATCTGACGAGGAAAGTCAGTGGTCGCGGGGGTGTCATCGTGATCGACAGGGATGGTAGCTGCGCCAGCGGCTTCACCACCAAAAAAATGATCCACGGCTGGATCGAGAGAGGCGGGGAAACGAACTGCCGTTTCTGAGTGCAGTTGCTCACCCGGCTCGTTTATAATGGATCGCAATCATCAGTTGCGACCACTCCATGAAAGCAGGCGACGCCAGACAACCGGAACTTATCAGAGCCTTGATGCAGCCTGCTGTCTACGGGCATCCGGTAACAGATATCCAGCTCATAGAAACCCATATATCCTGGGTTATACTGACCGGTGAATATGCCTACAAGATAAAAAAACCTGTCAATCTGGGGTTTCTCGATTTCTCAACACTTGAAAAGCGCCTGCTTTGCTGCAACGAGGAACTGCGTCTGAACAGTCGTCTGGCGGCAGAAATTTATATTGATGTCGTTGCCATCTCAGGTACGTCCGCGCAGCCCTTTCTGCCAGGGACAGGTACAGCAATCGAATATGCGGTCAGGATGGTCCAGTTTCCGCAGCAGGCTCAGCTGGATAACATGCTGGCGAAAGGTGGACTGGGCAGGATGCACATTGATGCTATCGCTGATATGGTGGCGAAATTTCACCAGACCATTGATACCGCGCCTGCTGACAGTGAATTTGGTAGTCCGGCATATGTGTATCATCCGGTTGCGGAGAACTTCAGCCAGATCAGGGAGCATTTACCCACAAACAAATATGATGTTCAGCTTGCCGACCTGGAATCCTGGAGCGGCTCGGTTTTTAAATCTTTAACGCCTCTATTCGAACGACGCAAGCGTGATGGATTTATCCGCGAATGCCACGGTGATATGCATTTGCGCAACCTGGTATGGTTCAACAACAAGCCTATGGCTTTTGACTGTCTTGAATTCAATCCTGCATTGCGCTGGATCGATACCCTGTCTGAAGTGGCGTTCCTGGTAATGGATCTGCAGGACAGGAAGCAGCCTGCGTTGGCACAAAGATTTCTCAATCGCTATCTCCAGCAATGCGGCGATTACCAGGGTATGCAGGTTTTCAGCTTCTATCTGGCTTACCGTGCTCTGGTTCGCGCCAAGGTGGATGCGATCAGGGCAGGGCAGCAGGGAATCGATGAGGATGAAAAAACAGCAGCAGAAAGCGAATTTCAGGCCTACCTGCACCTGGCACAGTCCTACACACAACGATCAGCGCCAAAACTGGTTATTACGCGCGGTATGTCAGCATCAGGCAAGAGCACATTGACAGAGCCATTACTGGAAGCGATGGGTGCAATTCGTATTCGCTCCGATGTCGAACGTAAAAGATTGTTTGGTATTGATCCGGCTGCAGACAGCAAGGCAGGGATAGAAGAAGGGATCTACACCGCTGAAGCCGGTATAAAAACCTATGCAAAACTCAGACAGCTGGCAGGCGTATTGCTGGATGCCGGCTTCACGGTAATTATTGATGCCGCTTTTCTCAAGTTCGAACAACGACAGCCACTCATGCAGCTGTCGGGTGAGAAGCACATACCATTCATCATACTGGAATTTACCGCATCGGCGGATACTTTACGCGAGCGCATCAGGGCCAGGTCGCATGATGTATCTGATGCTGATCTTTCAGTGCTCGAACACCAGCTGGCTTCGACAAGACCGTTATCAGATGAGGAATTGCCCTATAAAATCACGGTCGATACCGAATCGACCGTTAATGCTGAAAAACTGGCGGCCGAAATTGACCGGAATGCCAATGCACAACGTCACTGAACCTGCCGCGCGTGCGTCAGCCTGATCGTGTGACCTGTTATGCCCCCACTTGATACCAACAAGCACCTGCTGGTTTTTGTTCTCATGCTATTGCTGCTGTTGGCAGTGGTGCACGTCGGGGTGATCAGTATAACGTTCGGCAAGCTTGGGCTTACCAGGGAATCCGCGTTTTTCCTGCTATTCTGTTCGCTGTTCGGCAGCCTTATAAACATTCCATTGTTCAGCATAAAATCTGAAACACCCGTGAAGATGCGCGATATGCCCCTGTTGAACATACTTCAGCCTTACCTTAAATACATCGAGGGCAGGACAATCATTGCGGTAAATGTGGGCGGTTGCCTGATACCCGTGATTTTCTCCATCTACCTGTTTGCAATCCAGCCACTGACGTTTGCCGAGGTTGCGCTGGGCGTGTCGCTGGTGGCGCTGGCCAGCTACCTTTACAGCTTCCCCGTCAAGGGGACAGGAATAGGTATGCCCATGCTTGTCGCGCCGGTACTCGCGGCAATTATTGCTATCATCATCAATAGCGAGTTCAGTGCGCCGCTCGCTTATATAAGCGGTACCATGGGTGTGCTGATAGGTGCTGATTTGCTCAATTTCAGACATATCTCCCGCATGGGAGCAATGATTGCCTCGATCGGCGGCGCAGGCACATTCGATGGTATTTTTATGACGGGCATACTGGCTGTTTTACTTGCTTGACCGGGTTGATGAAATGGCGTTGTGCCGGCGCGATATTGACTTTATGGTTATTATTACAGCAGGTATGATTAGTTAAACAGAATTCGAAGATGCAGGAAACTATCACTTTACAAACACACCAGCGTGAAATGCTGGTGGATATAACACCGCTTGTTCAGGCGCTGGTCGAACAAAGCGGCGTTGAATACGGGATTGTTAATGTCTATGCGCACGGTGCTACAGCAGCCATTATGATTCAGGAAAACTGGGACGAAAGCGTTCAGACAGATGTGGTAAATCTGTTGCGTAAAATGATTCCCAAAGGGGTCTGGCTTCATGATGCACAGGATGGTAATGGTGATTCGCATCTGAAATCCGGACTTGTCGGGCCTTCAGAGACCGTGCCTGTCATTGACGGACGCCTTGGATTGTCCACCTGGCAGAATATCTTTTTTTGTGAATTTGACGGACCAAGAAGCGAACGCCAGGTTGTTTGCACCATTATTTCTGATGAGTAAACTGTGTTGCCATAATGACGCTGTCAAACGCTTTGTGCGTTCTGAACTGGGTTGCTCCTGTCCGGACGAGGTTTTCGACAATATTCACCTGCTACAACATGCAGCTGCCTTCGCAAATGCTGACAAGGTTTATGATATAGGCGGGCGTTTGCTGGTGGCTCTGTACTTGCCGGAAGAATGGCGTGAAATAGAGAACCAGCTTGAACAGTTAGTAGAGTCAGGCAGGAAATACCGTGATCAACATGGCTATAATCGCCTGCGTTTCGTTATTGCAACTGACGACAATAAGCCGGCAGAAATACTTTACGGAGTTTTTAACTCGCTTTCGAATGTCGATGCAAAAGTCCATTTGCATGTAGTCAAACTGCAATCATTGCCTGCTGATGTTTTCCAGCTCACTGTCCAGTAAATTCAGACGTGCGACAAATGCAGTCGGTAACTGGCTTTGCTTCCAGGACTATGAACTGGTCGCATCGTTGTTTTTACGTTCGCTTGGAATAATCTACCTGATAGCCTTTTCCTCACTACTGGTACAGATTGAGGGACTGGTGGGCAGCGGCGGTATCCTGCCGGTTTCTGATCTGTTGACGAGCGTCGCGCAGGCAACGGGTAGTGCACGCTATTACAGTTTGCCAACGCTTTTCTGGCTTGACCACAGCAATCTGGCGCTGGTTGCGGCAAACCTCTATGGTTGCATTGTTTCATTGCAGATTATTTGCAAATGGCAGCAAAGAACGGCGCTGGTTATTGCGTTTGTTCTGTATCTCTCACTGTTCAATGTCTGTCAGCCGTTTCTGCATTTTCAATGGGACGGCTTGCTGCTGGAAGCGGGTTTCCTGGCGATTTTTCTCGGAACGCGTTCAAGCATTGTTATCTGGTTATTCCGCTGGCTGCTGTTCAAGCTGCGTTTCATGTCTGGCCTGTCCAAGCTGACCAGTGGTGATCCAGCATGGTCGGGTCTGACGGCATTAAATACGTATTTTGAGGTTCAGCCATTACCCAATCCGTTGTCCTGGTATGCGCATCAATTACCGGAGGTTATCCTGCGAGCTGGAACCGCGGCAACGTTAATTATCGAGATACTGGTACCGTTTATGATGTTCATGCCACGGCGGTGGCGTTTCACTGCTGCATGGATAACGATCATCTGGCAGTTACTGATTATTTTCACCAGTAATCATAACTGGATAAATTTGCTGACAATCGCTTTGTGTCTGTTCCTGTTTGATGACAAGGCCTTACGAAGAGTATTGCCGTTGAAAATACCGCCTATTCGCCCCGTCCAGTCAGCAACATCACACTTTGCAACGGTAATTCGTACTACAACCTTATCCCTGATGGCAGCGTTTATTCTTGTTATCAGTAGTGCTCAACTGGTAATGCTGTCCACAGGTAAACCTGTTGGCGGTATTATGCTCAAGGTGCTCGAAACCATGGAGTCATACCGCATGTTTAACATGTACCACGTATTTCCGACAATGACGACAGAAAGAATAGAGCTTGTCGTCTCGGGTTCTATCGATGGCTCGGAGTGGCGTCAGTATCGCTTCAGGTACAAGCCTGACACGCTGAATGAGCAGCCGCCACTGGTCATGCCGCACCAGCCAAGGCTTGACTGGCAAATATGGTTTGTACCTTTGCATCCCAAGCATCTGCCGTGGTTTGAAGAGTTTTTATATGCATTGCTGCGAAACTCGCCGGACGTGAACGCATTGCTGGCGAATGATCCTTTTCCTGATCAGGCGCCACGCTATATCAAGGTAGATGCCTACAAGTACACATTTACCACACCAGAGCAGAGGAGACAGACAGGGCGCTGGTGGAATCGTGAAGCGCTGGGTCCGTTTTTGCCGTTGCCTGGTGTTGAACGGACAATGCTGGAAACAGACAGGTAACCAGGGTATGCGCTATATGCGTTCTGCGCGGCAAACATATTGATCGAATAACTGTATCAGTTGCCAGCAACGTTAACAGGATAAATATATTTAGTACCAGTCTGTCATAGATTCATTAAGCAGACTGTTTTAACTCAATATTTCCTGGTGCGCTCGGCGTCATGCTGAAAATATGGACTTGTCAGGTTTTAATTACCGGCTGGCTCATCCAGGCAAGGCCATAGAATAAAATTGCACTCAGCATCACCCCGCTAAAACCGATTTCGATTGAAAGCAGGATTGCAAGGATGGCGCTCAGGACGGAGGCGCAGCCATTGATTCCCCAGGCCCAGGGCATCAATTGTGGATCATTGTGGCGAGTACCGGCGAGTCCGAGCGGAAAAGGCATGCCCATCGCAAAAGCCAGCGGTGCCGCCAGTGCTATCGCCATCCCGATTCTTGCAGGCTCTGGCATGCTCATGATGAAATCCGTCATATACGGAAAGGCGATTATATAGGTAAGGGTAATGCTGCCGATCAACGTAACTGACCGTGCCAGCAGGCCGGGCACTGTTGCGAGTGTCGCCGTCGTCATCCTCCACTGTGCAAACAGGCTTCCCAGGCCGGAGAAGACAAGAAATGCACACAAGGTTACGGCGACCGCATAAAGCGGCTGGCTTAGAATGAGCGTGAATTTCTCGATAAAGGCCAGCTCGATAAAGAGGAATGCCAGTCCGATGCTGATAAAGTAAATTACGATATTTCTGCGCTCAGCCAGTTTCGGCTTGCCGTTATACCTGATAAATGCCAGCGGCACTAATATGAGTACCGCTGCTGCAACAACCGCCTGGACCAGGGTGAATAACAGGGTCGGGTAACCGACATCGATCATTGCAATGCCGCCACCTCCGGAGATGCCCAGTAACTCTGGCAGACTTGACCATTTAAAAGTGTTGTTGAAGTAAGGATTGTTGTCAGTCACAGCCTGGATATTGTATTTGTAGTCACTGATGAAATCGTCAGCGGAAGATGAAAGTAACGATCTGGCTGCAATATAGAATACAGGCTGCTGCAACAACTGGTAGCGGTTGACTTCGTTTTCATCAATGTCCGGTAACCAGGCAATATCAAATGCCCGCGCCTGACTGAACTCCCGTGTATGGCTGATTTCTGTTTCGGTCAATGCATCTTTTTTGATGACAAGCGTCGCCGTGTTCCAGCTTCTGATCCATGCCATGTTGTTTTCGGGGTGCTCGACGCCGATTTTTTTCAAGGCCGCAACGGCCGTAGAGAACAGACGCAAATTCCCACGCGGCGGGGTGCTGGTCCAGAGTGTAATCGAAAGCAGGCCATCAGGTTCGAGCAGGCCAATGTATTTTTCAAGTGCTTCGATGGTGAAGTTGTAAGACACAGCCAGTGCATGTACACCTGCAGCACCACCGGAAGACCCGCCCGGTACACCGATAACGATGATGTTGTATTTTTCCCTGGTGGCTGCGGCATAGCCACGGGGCGAGGTGTGATGAAAACTTACCTTGTCCCTGATCGCGTCCCATGCGAAGTAATCCGCATATTTTGCTGTGATCAGTCCGCTCAATTGCGTATCGGTTTCAACCGCATCGATATGGCCGGTATTATGCAACGTTGCCTGCAGCAGCTCGCTGCCGGTCGATGAGCCCAGTACGAGTACTTTTTGTGGCGCATCATGCAGGTGGTAGGCCAGCGCTGAACTCAGATAATCGTGGTAGGCCAGTGAATCCTTGCTGACGAAGTGATCTATCGTCGTCATTTCATCGCCATCACGGAATACGGCCAGCTGGTCTGGCGGTCGCGCAGGGCTTAACAGGCTCATACCGGGCGCATTTCTGAAGGGTATGGATTTACTTTCTATGACATCGACCTGCGATATCGAATTCGACTCGCGTTGAAGATGGACCGTTCCGTTGATTTTCAGCACCTGCTCCAGGCCCTTGTATTCAGACAGCTGTAATTCAAACCACTCTGCCGGTGCGAACAGGATGAAAACGGTAAACAATGCCAGTAATGAGCTGACCAGCATGCGTCCGAGGCATGCCAGTTGACGAATCGCCAGCAGGCTTGCAATCAGACCAAGTACGCCGAGTATGCGCAGAACAGCGCCCGGCGGGTAAAACTGCAGTAACACGATAATGGCAATCGCACCGAAACCGGCACCGATCAGGTCGACTCCGTAAATCAGTGCAATGCGATCATGATAACGCGCCATTGTCAGTGCAATCGAGTTGGCGACAAAGAAAAACGGCAGCGTCAGGAGCAGATAACTCATGAACAACCGTTGCCACTGACTTGTGTCCCATAAGATTTCGAGTGCATTGAAAGGCATTTGCTGGACAGCGATAAAGCAGGCAACGGTGGAAAGGCCGAACATCACGGCATTGAAAATCAGCATACTGCTATAACGCTGCATCAACCAGCGCTGGAAAACGGTAATGATGCTGCCGCTGACGCCGTAGCCGAGCAGGGCAATACTGATTACCATGAAAGCAAAATGATGCCATTGGATGATAGAGAAAAGCCTGACGAGCAGCACTTCATAGGCAAGCGCTGTGGCTGACAACACAAATATGGCCGAAAGGGGCGGTCTGGTAACAGGCGAGCTCATCAGCCCGAATCTTACAGCAGGATATTGTTCAAGTGTCGATTTACCAGTGACCACCGGTAAACGGTACGAATATCACCGGGATGATCTGTCGGGTTGTTATTTCGCCGCTCATATCCTTTTTGACAAGCGTCAATTGCTGGGTCTGGAAACCGGTACCTACCGGTATCACCATGGTGCCACCATTCTTCAGTTGCCTGACCAGGGGCGGCGGGATATGACTGATAGCTGCAGTCACAATGATGCTGTCGAATGGCGCATGCTGCGGCCAGCCATCATAGCCGTCAGCTGTGCGTGTCGTCACATTGTCATAGCCAAGGTCTTTCAATAACCTGGATGAGGACTGTCCCAGTTCCTCGATTATCTCGATACTGTAGACTTCTTTCACCAGCTGCGCCAATACGGCGGCCTGGTAGCCCGAGCCTGTACCGATTTCGAGTACCGTGTGATCGGGTTCCGGCTGCAACAGATCAGTCATCAAGGCAACAATGTAGGGCTGCGATATCGTTTGCCCGTAGCCTATAGGCAATGGTCTGTTTTCATAGGCAAAGGGACGTGCTTCCGCTGGCACAAACAGATGCCGAGGCGTATTTTGCATGACATGCATGATGCGTTCGTCAAAACTCTCTTTTTCGACAAATTTCGCTACGCGCCGTGCGTCTTCAGCTATTTCCTCGACCATCTGCTGCCGCTGGCTGGTGAAATCCTGCGTGTCCAGCGCAACAGCCGTGGTATGAAAGAGCAGGGTCATCAGGGCAAAAATAACAGTTGTTTTCATGTTTTGGTCGCAACCGGGATATTGCCGGGAATCAGACATCTGGTGGTTAGTGCAAATAGTGTCGAATAGATCGATATGAATCAAATTTTAACGGGTTTATCATCAGCATCTTTTGATCCATATCATGGTAGATATACAGTTGTGCGTATATAAATATATGCTTATGTAGTGAATATTCGAAGGCAGAAAACATGAGCGAAGAACATGCAAATGCGTTGGCGGAGCTGGCTGGTGACAGGGAAACGCCTGAACTGGCATCAAACAAGGAAATCAGCAGTCTCGGAAAAAAGAAAATTTTTCCCAATGCCAATTACCCCTACAAGAATAAAATGGAGCACCAGGAATACGAGCAGACCAAGCAGCAACTACAGATTGAGCTGCTTAAAATGCAGGGCTGGGTGAAAGAGAGCGGACAGCGTATCGTTATCCTGTGTGAAGGACGCGATGCGGCCGGCAAGGGCGGTACGATCAAACGCTTTATGGAGCACCTCAATCCGCGTGGTGCGCGTGTGGTAGCGTTGGAGAAGCCCTCGACCGAAGAAATGGGTCAATGGTACTTTCAACGCTATATCAAGCACCTGCCCACGGAAGGCGAGATCGTGTTATTTGACCGATCATGGTACAACCGCGCAGGCGTCGAACGTGTCATGGGTTTCTGCGAGCCTGGCCAGTATCTTGAATTCATGCGTCAGGCACCGGAACTGGAAAGAATGCTGGTTCGTTCAGGCATCAGGTTCTTCAAGTTGTGGTTTTCGGTCAGCAGAAATGAACAATTCAGGCGCTTCCAGGCACGCCGCCATGATCCATTGAAACAATGGAAGCTGAGCCCGATCGATATGGCATCACTGGACAAATGGCAAAACTACACGGAAGCCAAGGAGGCCATGTTCTTCTATACCGATACGGCTGACGCACCGTGGACTGTGGTCAAATCGGACTGCAAGAAACGGGCGCGCATCAATGCCATGCGCTTCGTGCTGAACGCACTGGATTACCCCAACAAGGATAAGCAGGTTGCGATGCCACCGGATCCACTGATCGTCGGTTCGGCAAAATATATTTACGAAACGGGTGAGCATTATCTGCAAAGCAGCCCATTGGAAAAAGAAGGAGAATAATAAATGCACCAATCAGATCATGCGCAGGCAATGGCAGATCGTTTTCGCGAACTCGTGGAAGAAGCGGGTGACAGTTTACCCGAAGGCCACTATGACGAACTCAGGCTGATTATCGAGGCAGGGCTTGACACTGCACTTGTAGAGAGCATGGAGAAAATAGCCGGCCAGCTAACACGTATGGCCCACGATATTCAGAATAACGCCGAGTTTTTTGATTAATTATCAAGCATGCGCGTTATAGCCCGCCGACTATAACGCGCATATGCTTGCATGCTACTTCAGTAACTGTTCAACTTCCTGTTCCGCATCGAGCCAGTGCTGCCAGTCCTGGTCGCCGGGGAAGCCGGCTTTTTCCCATTTATAATACGCGTGTACAGCAATCATCATCCTTCTTTCTTCGTCCGATATAGCGGGTTTCTTCGGTTTTGATGAGGTGACTTTTTTTGTGGCTGTTTTTTTAGCGACTTTCTTTTTCGTCACCGCTTTTTTGGCAGCGACTTTTTTTGCTGTTTTCTTCTTGGACACTTTCTTTTTCGCTACTTTCTTCGTTGCAGGTCTGGTAGTCGTTGCTTTTTTGCTGTCTGATCTTGCCATCTGTTCCGCCCTTTGTTAAATAAAAAATGTTGCCAATTATGCTGCTGAGTTATCAGCAAATAGTTGATGTGCGTCAACTATTTGCTCATCAGAGTCTATGCCTGCTAGAACGGGGACGGACCACGTCCCTGTAATCAGGCAGCATTTAACCATCGCCTGAAAACCCGTGGCCAGTCCCCATACCCTTGTTGTTCCTGATCGGTATCGACGCAGTCAAGCTGCACCAGTCTGAGGCATGTTCATCAGGGATGCACTAATCTGAAGCCTGTCCGCCTTTGATTTTTGCCCGCAAGCTGTTTTTGATCTTGCAGCAATCGAGCAATATCAACACCAC
>JASFVM010000031.1:0-14571 GCA_050049835.1 Gammaproteobacteria bacterium | reverse complement strand
GATTCCCTTGTCGCACACCTGAACAGCTACCGCAATAGCCAGCGGCCCGCGGTGCAGGACGCCGCGCTGAACCTGACATATGCCGAGCTGACTGCGCTTGTTCAGGACACCGCCGCGCAACTGCGTACAGCCGGCGTAACGCCCGGTGACCGGGTGCTGATCATGCTGGCTAACAGTGCGGAGCACATCATCGCTGTCCTCGCCGTTATCACTATTGATGCCATTGCCGTTCCAATCGATAGCGCAGGCGGCAAAACCAGGCTGGCCGATGTAGTCAGACAGACTGCACCACATTTTTGTGTTGCCGGCGAGCAGCTCGATATCCCCGCAGATATACAGACCATACGTTTGAGTATCGACCCAACGACCACCAGCGCCGTTTGCTCGCTGCACGGTACGCCATCCGTGGCTGAACAGGTCACAGCACAGCAACCGTCCATCGCTTTCATTCGTTTCACCTCGGGATCAACAGGCAAGGCCAGGGGCATCACCCTCGATCAGGCTCAACAATTGTGGACCGCGCGTACCCTGTCCGGGTACTTTGGTCTTGACGCTGAACACCGGGAGCTTGTGCTGGTATCGATGGCATTGTCCGGCGGCTGGCAACGGGTCGCGGCAACCCTGTATAGCGGCGGCTGCGTCATCATCGGTGCAAAGCCGCTGTCTGTGGGTGACCTGCTGGACATGGTGGCCGCCTCCGGGGCAACCGGCTTTTTCACGCCTCCGCCGCTGGTGCGCATGCTGCTGGCGAGCCCCGTGGACATGGTGCAGGCTGCGCTGAAGCACTGCCGGACCATCGAAATAGGCAGTGCCGCGTTGAAAGCCGATGAACTGCAGGCATTCATCACGCGGGTGCCGCAGGCACGGGTCTATGTGCATTACGGCCTGACTGAATGCTCTCGTGCCGTGATCCTCGATGCGACAGGCCACCCGGACAAGCTTGCAACGGTTGGTCGGCCGGCACCGGGCGTTGAAGTAAAAATTGTCGATGATGGCGGTCGCACGCTGGCCGCCGGGCAGAATGGCCAGATCTTTGTGCGCGGCCCGCAACTGACCCGCGGTTACTGGCAACAACCCGGTCTCGATCGTGAACGCTTCATTGCCGGCTGGCTCGCCACCGGGGATTATGGCTGGACCGATGAAGATGGCTTCCTGACCCTGCTTGGCCGCCATGATGACCTGATCAACTGCGGCGGCCATTGCTATTTCCCTGACGAGGTGGAGCAGGCACTGGGTATGCCAGACGGTGTCGAGCAATACCTGGTCGCCGGCGTCGCGGACCCGCGAGGTATGTTGCAGGATGTACCCTGGGCTTTCGTGGTCCCGGTAAACAGGGACGAATGGACACCCGCTGAATTTCTGGCGCAGGCACGTCGTCGCCTGCCCGCTCACATGGTACCGCGTCAGGTGGCTGTTGTTCCACGGCTGCCACTGACTGCGTCCGACAAGCCCGATCGCCGTGAAACCGTTAAACTTTATGCAACGAAACCTGACGATGCAAAGCGATGAACAGATCCGAGATCATAGACAGGCTGAAAGCATTCCTGCTGCAGGAATTTCCCAACCAGGGGGTCGCACTGACCGAATCCACAGACCTGCTGGGTGAATGGTTCGTCGACTCTCTCGGCATTATCGAAACGGTACTTTACCTGGAAAAAACGTTTGCTATCGATATCAGGCGGGCAGATATCAACGGCGATAACTTCAGCAACATCGCAACCCTGGCCGATTTCATCAGCAGGCGCCTCGATCAGGGCCAGGCGGGATAAGCGCTTGCCAACCCTGCTCACTTCCTCTGCTGTCAGCGATGAGCAGCGTCGGCAAAATGACCGGCACAGTACCGTTGTTGTCATTGCCACCCTGTTGCTGTTGTTCGTTTACATGTACCTGTTCACACGTGTCAGCGAATTCATTGGCCTGCCCTCACCAAAGGAACTGGCCGATTACCTGCAAATAACGATCCCTTACGTGTTCGACCGTGAACTCAACATCGGCACCCAGCTTTACGTGCATAACGCCCGCGAATTCGCGCACATCGACGACAGCCTGCTTATCCTGCTGCTGATCATCGCCGTGGCGTTTGTGTCTGCATACTACCTACCCTTACGTTACAAGCAGGGATCGCTGGCATTCTGGTCTTTACTGGCAGTCGGCCTGTTGTACGGCTTGCAGCCGGCAGCCGCGCTGCTGCTGGCACACCTGATCGTTTACCTGGTGTTCCATCCCGCTGGCAAACACGGCCTGTGGCTCAGCGCACTGGCGGGATTTACCGGCTACCTGGCGTTTGCTGTCGAGGACAGCGCAACAAGCCTGCAGGTTTTGCTGCTGCTGTCACTGCCGTTGCTGGCAATGGCTTGCTATCACTACGGGCTGTTGCGCCTGCTGCAACACGAACGCATCGGCGGGGTGCTGCGCGCGCTAGTCATTCATGCGGTCATCCTGACAATCTTCCTTAACCTGATTATCGATGTCCTCGGCGGTACCGGCATCATGGTCCCGCTGGGCATGATGCTGTTCTTTTTTCAATGGGCACGCCTGGTGATGTACCACATTGACTACCAGGACGGACTGGTACCGAAAACGCTTTCTTTTGATCGTTACATGGCTGTTTTTCTCAGTCCGGGGGTGTTGCCGGCGTGGTACTGGGCAGTGACCATCCCGCAAGGCTACGCCTATATCAACAACCGCTTTCTGTGCGATGACAAGAACCGCATTGTCGTGGACGGCATCAAGCTGCTGGGTGTTGCGCTGCTTTACCTGGTGTTCTGGCTGTGGGCCATCCGGCAACTCGATCAGCTGTTCAGCAGCCTTGGCCTGGATGTGAATCAGACCTCGATCAGGGTCATGGTCCATCGCTTTACCCGCGGTGAGGACATGAACACGGTGTCAGTGCTGCTGACCACATTGCTGGACATGATTGAAATGGTGCTGGTCTTTGTCGGTGTCGCGCACTTCAAGGTGGCCGTCTGGCGCATCTGCGGCTATCACATCGAACCGTATTTCAACAAGCCCTGGCTGGCAACCAACCTGATGGCCTTCTGGACCCGTTACGGCTACTACTACCGGGAATTCCTGGTACGCGCTTTTTATTACCCGGTGTTCTTCCGCCTTTCCAGCCTGCCCCCGGCCATCCGTATCGTGATTGCCGGCCTGGCCGCGGCCGGGGTCGGCAACCTGATCACCCACCTGATCAAGCAGAACCTGCAGCACGGCATGGTACCGGGCAGCTTCAGCTACGTGTTGTCCGCCTGGCCCTATTTCCTGCTGCTCGGACTGGGCATCGGCGTTTCGATGGTTTTCATGCGGCGACGCAAACGCCGGCGCAAACCCTGGACATTCGACCGCTGGTTCATCGTTGACCTGCTTGCAGTTTATGTCACCATTCAGTACTTCTCACTGATCCATATCTTTGCGCGGCCAACAGAAGCCAGCAGCCTGAATGACCTGTTCCAGCTGTTCATGCTCGGGCTGGGAGTCGACTTAAGATGAATCAGCGATGTGGTTCGCATACTGTTACTGCGTTATATTGATTACATGGCTATGGCTTGCAGACGATTAACCTGCCGATACACACTGCCAGTTCACTTATGAAATCAGATCTCCTCAACGAAGCACATGAATTGCCGCTGGTGGTTCGGCCATCATCGATTAGCGAAGCCGGTCTCGATATCCTGTTGCAATGGCTTGTTGCGGAACGCGACTGGATGGAAAAACAGCTGCTGCAATACGGCGCCATACTGTTGCGAGGTTTCGAGATGCAGACGCCTGCAGATTTCGAGCGCTTCTGTCATAGCATCGATCAGCGCCTGCTTGACTATGCCGGCGGCGACTCACCGCGTGAAGCGGTTTACGGCAAGGTCTATACCTCGACCGAGTACCCGGCCGAGCTGGAAATCCCGTTACACAACGAGCTGTCGTATCGACAGAGGTGGCCACGCAAACTGTTTTTTTTCTGCCAGCAGCCGGCGCAGTACGGCGGCGAAACTAATATTGCTGACAGTCGCAGAATCCTGGCAGAGATCGATCCAGCAGTCAGACAACACTTTGCCGAAAATCAGGTGGCCTATGTGCAGAACCTGCATGACGGCTGGGGCTTCGGCAAATCCTGGCAACAAACCTTTGAGACCGATGATCGATCAATGGTAGAGGAACACTGCCGGACGAACGGCATCGAGTTTCGCTGGACCGAAAACGGTCTGTGGACACGCAGCGTTTGCCCGGCGATTATCGATCATCCGCAAAGCGGCGAAGCAGTCTGGTTCAACCAGGCCGACCTGTGGCATGTTTCCAGCCGCGGATATGACTATCAGCAGAAAATGCTGAAGATATTCGGTGAGGATGCTTTGCCGAGTAACGCCACTTATGGCGACGGCTCGCCCATCGATAACGATGAACTCGCTGAAGTCCGCAGGGCCTGCCGTGTGACCGAAGTCGTGTATCCGTGGCAACAGGGCGACCTGCTGATACTGGACAATGTGCTGGCAGCGCACGGGCGTAAATCCTTCAGCGGACCGCGTCGTGTGCTTGTCGCTATGGCCGGTTGATAACCCGTTCATTTTTCGAGACAGTGTTATTTATATTCAATGAACGTCATTATCTAAAACTGGTTTGACAGTCCGAACTCCGGTTTACATCGATTAATAAGAGAAAGCGATGACTGATGACACGCAACAGCTACAGCAAATACCGGGTGTCGGCCCGGCAATTGCAAAAATGCTGCAGGCAATCGGAATACGGTCGGAGCAGGATCTATCAGGTATGGATGCTGAAGAACTGTATCGCCACTATGAAGAGCACGTCGGCCATCATGTCGACCGGTGCGTGCTTTATGTCTTTCGATGTGCCGTTTACTATAGCGAAACACCTGAGCCGGATCCTGAGCTGCTGAAGTGGTGGAACTGGAAAGATAAGAACTGACATCAACAATACAGGCATGATCAAGCCATGAAAAAAATAGCTGTATATGACTGGGACAATCTGGAACCGCTGACTCCTGCCTATGCACTGGTAGCCGATGTCGACCTGGTCATCATTCGCTGGGATAACGAGGACCAGGTATCCGTGTTGTATGGCCGCTGCCTGCACCGCGGCGCACTGATGTGTGACGGCCACATTGACGGGCAAAACCTGATATGCGGACTGCATAACTGGGATTACAATTTCAGGACCGGCGTCAGCTCGTACAATCCCAGCGAACGTTTACACCGATTTTCGTCATGGCTGGAGGATGGCAAGGTTCTTGTTGATGAAGACGAAATCAACAACTGGGCCGTCGACAATCCACAACCCTATGACCGAGATGCCTACCAGGGCCTGTACAAGGACATACACGGCGGCCCCGAAGAACCGCATACACAATATATTCAGGAGCTCGCTGAACACGGCCTGGAAAAAGTCGGCCATCATGGCCGCATCAGTGCAATGGGCGTACCGCGCGATAAGTTGCCCCGCTGGAATGATATCCAGATACTAACAGCACAACTGCATAAAGCTCCGCTGCTGGATGATGCGCACGTCGGCACAGAAGTCATTATCGGTCCCAACGCGAACAAACCGCTGGTACTGGAGCGTCCGCTGTTTGTTTCGGACATGAGCTTCGGCGCACTTTCAGCAGAAGCCAAAGTTGCCCTGGCGACGGGCGCCGAAATGGCGGGTACGGCTATTTGCTCCGGTGAAGGCGGCATGCTGGCAGAGGAACAGGCCGCCTGTTCACGCTACCTGTACGAACTGGCCTCGGCACGCTTCGGCTTTACCATGGACAAGGTGCAGAAATGCCAGGCCTTTCATTTCAAGTGCGGCCAGGCTGCAAAAACCGGCACCGGTGGCCACCTGCCGGGTAACAAGGTCACCGGTAAAATTGCTGAAGTACGCGGCCTGTCTGAAGGCGAATCCGCTGTATCACCCTCACGTTTTCCGGACTGGGAAAATATCGATGACTACCGCCGCTTCGCTGATGAAGTGCGCGAAGCAACAGACGGCATCCCGATCGGGGTGAAACTGTCCGCCCAGCATATCGAGCGTGATATTGAAGCGGCGCTGCAGCTGGGTGTGGATTACATCATTCTCGACGGGCGTGGCGGTGGCACTGGCGCCGCACCGCTGCTGTTCCGCGACAATATCTCTGTGCCCACGATACCGGCCCTGGCACGCGCCCGCCGTTATCTTGATCAGCAAGGCCGCAACGACATTACCCTGGTGATAACCGGCGGCCTGCGCCTGCCCGCTGATTTCATCAAGGCCATGGCACTGGGTGCGGATGCGATTGCCGTTGCCAATTCCGCGATCCAGGCCATCGGTTGCCTGGGCATGCGCGCCTGCCACACCAACAACTGCCCGGTCGGTATCGCCACCCAGCAGCCGCATCTTCGCCAGCGCCTGCAAATTGAAAAAGGTGCAGCACAGCTGAATAATTTCCTGCGCGCCTCGACCGGGTTAATGCAGGTCATGGCGCGGGCTTGCGGCCATGATCACCTGAACAAGTTCTGTATCGATGACCTGACGATCTGGCAGCGGGACATGGCTCACTTGACGGGTATCGCTTATGGCGGCGTTGCAACAGAATAATTGTTTCTGTAATTTGCATTTGTTCCCGATGCCGCATCACGTCCCCGGTAACTGAGCAATGAACAGCACCCTGTCACTAGACAGCATGGCAGCACTTTTCACTTCCATGTTAATCCTTGCTGCAATCCCCAGCGTCAGCGTGATGACAGTAACTGCCAGATCAGCCACGGCTGGATTTACTCATGGTGCAATGACCAGCGCGGGCATCGTCGTCGGTGACATTATATTTATCCTGCTGGCCATTCTTGGTTTGACGTTTCTGGCAGAAATGCTGGGAGACTGGTTTACCCTTGTCAAATACCTCGGTGGCGCCTACCTTATCTGGTCAGGCATGAAATACCTGTTATCAACAGCAATCAGTGAAGCAAGAGCAAATCATGCTGATGCGTCTCCGCTCTCCAGTTTCCTTGCAGGGCTTTTCATTACCCTGGGCGATCAGAAAGCCGTGTTGTTTTATCTCGGCTTCTTCCCCGCCTTCATGGATCTCACTGCATTAACAATGATTGACGCAGGCTTGATCATCCTTATTACCGTTGTTGCAGTTGGTGGCGTAAAGCTGGGATATGCCTGTATCGGAGGCAGGGCCGGAATGCCTGTCAGCGGTGGAGCATTTCGCGTCGTCAACAGGATTGCCGGCATGATGCTTATTGCTATTGGCCTGTATCTATTCATCATGGCCTGAAGCAGGCAAAATCTGTAACCAGGCAGCATGCTGCATAAACGGTATGGTTTTAGAGCTGCCGCTAATCCGGATTCATATGGCCGAGGACATCACATGACTGATCAGGAAGTTTACATATTCGAATTATCACAAGACAGCTTCAATTCGTCAGTTATTTTCAATTCCCACAAACTGCCTGTTATTGTCGAGTTTATGCAGATGTGGTCGGAACCCTGCAATATGTTGTCAGACGCGCTGTCAGACAAGGCAAAGGAATTTGCAGGCCAGTTCATTTTCGCCAGAGTAGACGTCGACGAACAACAGGAACTGCGCAGGACATACAGCGTCGAGAATGTACCCACACTAAAAGTGTTCAAAGACGGGGAAGTTGTGCGCACAGAAGAAGGCCTGCTGAATGAACAGGAACTGCTGCTATTGCTCAAAAACTGTGGCATTTTCCACGAATCCGACGAGATGCGTGAACAGGCCAGAGACAAGCATATGGCAGGTGAAACCATAGAGGCCATCAACATTCTTACCCGGGCAATACAAAAGGACCCGAAAAATACACGGGTTGCTATGGATATGGTACAGGTACTCATCGATATCAATGAACCTGATCAGGCCAGTACCCTGTTTGACAAACTACCGGAAAAGGACAAATCAGGCGCAGCTGGCCGCTCCCTGGCCGGGCAGCTCACTTTCAGGAAACTGGCCGCCAACACCGCGGGCAAGGACATCCTGCTGCAGCGTATCGCCAGCGATCCGGATGATTATGATGCGCATTTTGACCTGTCGATATGCCTGGTCGCCGAACACGACTACAAACAGGCAATGGATCATCTTTTCGCGATACTGCAGAAAGATCCGGAATACAAACAGGGCGCTGCCCGCGAAATGATCATCAGTATGATCAACATGCTGGCACCGAATGAGCCAGTACTGGCACAGGAATTCAGGCGACGCCTGGGCAATGTCATGGCGTAAACACCCGTAACAGCCATCTGTTTCCTGCTGCCAACACCGACCTGGACATAACATGTCCGGTCATTTTGACAAAATCTTCACATCATATTGACACTGACTTCACACCATTAACTTTATCTTCTGAAGCGCAGAAACAAAAAACCTGGCAATCAGCCAAACCAATGACTTCAGGAGGTTGGATATGACCAACAAGACTAAACACGTAAAAAGCGCATTACTGGCAGCATCTATCGCTGGCGTTATGGCTTTAAGCGGCTGCAGCACCGATGATGCCGACGAGGCGCAAATCCGGGTGATTCATGCATCTCCCGATGCACCCGCAGTAAATGTGTTGCTTGATAACAACGCAGCCATCAGCAACCTGGACTATGCCGACAGTAGCGGTTACCAGGTAGTCGACGCTGGCATACGAGATGTCACGGTTGAGGCCATCATTCCGGGTGGCAACCAGGATGTCATTACTGTGGATAATCTTTCTCTGGATAAAGACAGCCGCAATACCATTATTGCAGTGGATAACACAGCCAGCATCGAAGCATACGTAGCAGAAGAATCAGCTGCCAGTCCCGCATCAGGTGAGGTTGCAGTCGCCGTAGTTCATGCATCACCGGATGCACAGGCTGTCGACGTTTATGTCACTGCACCCGGCACCGATGTCAGCGACCCGAACTTGCAGCCGAATTTCACGTTCGATTTCAAGGATCCGGCCGTTGACGCCGGCGCACTCCCGGCAGATACCTATGACATCACCGTTACCGCAGCCGGCACGAAAACCGTTGCATACAACATCAGCGGCGTGGATCTGTCGCCTTTTGCCGGCCAGAAGCTGCTGATCGCAGCCATAAGCACCACATCAGCCACCAACAGGGAAGCTTCACCAATCAAACTGCTGGTTGCAACGGATGACGCCCAGCTGGTACTGCTTGACGAAGACACCGAGGCAGGTGCACGCGTGGTACATTTGTCACCGGATGCAGATACTGCTGCCAGTGGCCCGGTTGAAGTGCTTGCTAACAGCGTATCACTTGGCATAACCAGTCTGGAATTGATTGACGCCTTCAGCTACACGGAAATTGCGCCTCCGGTTGGCAATCCCCCGCTGCCGCTTACTACCGACGGCTCATTCGTGCTTGTGCCTCCGGCAGAAGACTTCATATTTGATGTTGCAATCGATGAGGGTGCTATTGTCTTTACCTCAGATGAAATAGCACTTTCTCAGGGAGCAGAATACACGGTAATTGCTGCAGGCTATGTCTCGAACACTCCGGCATTCGATCTGCTGGCAACTGTAGACAGCAATCGCTCGATTATTACCCAGGCTACTGTCAAGGTTGTTCATGGCGCACCAGCTGCTGGCACGGTCAGTGTGTATGTCACACCAGCGGGCGATTTCAGCAAGGACGATGTCGAAAATGGTCTCGCGGGAGAACCACTGCTGCAGAACTTTGAGTTCGGCTCAATCACCGATTATGTTGCAGTTCCTCCAGGTGATTATGACATTCGTGTTGTACCTGACGCTCTTGGTGTTGCCGCAATCAATGTCGAGGGCGCAACGCTGCCTGCAGGCGTTGTTGCTACGGTAATCGCACGCCAGCCTAATGACCCTGGTTCACCGAGTGGCACACCTGATGACTTTGGTCTCATTGTACTGACCAACTAGAAGTCTTTGGCAACCTGCGGGCACCTGTACGCCCGCAGGTTTTGTGTTTCTGTTATTGATGATTCAGTACCGAAGTATTACGCTATAACATCAAAACGCAACAGAATCTTATTTTATAATCAATGTTATGTCCGTTCATCACGCATAACACAAACAACCGTCAACAGGAACTGATGCCATGTCTGCAGAATCCACACCCATGGTTCTCCTTGTTGAAGACCACAAGGATATTGCCGAGATGGTTATTGCCTATCTCGAAGGCCGTGGTTTCGAAGTTGACTATGCAGCCGACGGTGTTACCGGGCTGCACCTCGCTGTAAGCAATACCTACGACGCCATCATTCTCGACCTGATGCTGCCCGGCATGGACGGACTCGAAGTATGTCGCAAGCTTCGTAATGATGTGAAACGTGACACCCCCGTGATCATGCTTACTGCCAGGGACACCCTGGATGACAAGATTACCGGGCTCGACACCGGTGCTGATGATTATCTGATCAAACCTTTTGCAATCCAGGAACTGGAGGCTCGTGTTCGCTCGCTGATTCGCAGGCACAGGGGAGAAGCTGTGAAAGAAGTATTATCGGTTGGAGACATGACACTGGATACGTCCACGCTGCAAGTGCGGCGCAACGGCGTGGAGATCAACATGACACCAATAGGCCTGAAAATACTTACTGTATTAATGCGCGCTTCACCGGCTGTGGTCAGTCGCCGTGAACTCGAACGCCAGGTCTGGGGAGACATATTGCCGGACAGCGACACCCTTCGCAGTCATCTTTATAACTTGCGCAAGGTTATCGACAAACCTTTTGAAAAACAGCTCCTGCATACCATCCAGGGTAGTGGATACAAGCTTGTGGACAGCGATGCAGAAACGTAACGGCATCATTCACAAGATCACCCGTGCTTTCCTGCTTCAGGGCTTATTAATCAGCATAGCGGCATTGCTCAGTGTATTTTTTGCCAAAATAGTACTTGAAGAAGTCCTGATCAAGGAAGCCATTAAACAGGAAGCTAATTATTTCTGGGATCGCTATAAAAAAGACAAGTTATTTGCGCTGCCGGACACAAGCAACCTGACCGGATATTTCGCCAGCTCACAGTTACCGCTGGTTATACAGCAAAATCTACCCGGGCAATCCGGGTTCTATGAGTACGAGAGCGAGGAGGTCGTGCTCTATATTTCAAAGCAGAATTCACAGACGCTTTACCTGTTATACAACCGCGGCCAGGTGGATACGCTTGCTGCATATTATGGCCTGTTTCCGTTGGCGCTTGTTCTGATCGTTCTGTATCTGTCTTTATGGCTGACCTATCGCTTCAGTCGGCGAACCATTTCACCGGTCAACCTGCTCGCCCGCCAGGTAAACAAGATAGACATAGCCGCACGTGATCTTTCACCAATGCAGATCGAGAATCTGCCGTTTGATATAGATGATGATATACAGGTGCTTGCGGATGCAATCGTAAACCTCGGCAAGCGCCTTGATGCATTCATCATGCGTGAGCAGAACTTTACCCGCGATGCCAGCCACGAACTACGCAGCCCGCTTACGGTTATCAATATCGCCGCTGACATGTTGTTATCCGGGCAGGAATTGCCTGCTGCAGCAAAAAAATCGGTTATCCGCATCAAACGCGCAGCCGCCGACATGGAAGAACTGACAGAAGCTTTTCTATTGCTGGCACGCGAGTCAGACCAGGGACTGTCTGCAGAACTCGTATGTATCAATGATATTATCGAGGAAGAAGTCGAGCGTGCACAGTTAATAAACAAGGAAAAACAACTGGATATTATTTATTCGCCGCAGCACAAGCTGATGACGCATGCCTCAGACAAGGTTTTATCAGTGCTGTTCGGCAATCTGATCCGCAATGCATTCCTGTATACCGAAGAAGGCAGTATTGCCATCGATATCAACAATCACAGTGTCATCATCAAAGACAGCGGCAAAGGCATGCCACAGCAACAGGTGGACGAAATCTTCAAGCCCTACTACCGCGGCAGTGATACCGGTACTCACGGATATGGTGTCGGACTTACCATTGTCAAACGTTTATCCGATCGCTTTAACTGGCCGATCAGGATGAGCAGTGCGCCGGGCAAAGGCACCCGAGTTGAAGTACAATTCCCCGAGTCCGATATAAAAGACTGATCGGACTCAACTGCTATCAATCAATAAAGAGCCGGCAAATGTTCATCAGCGCCCTGGAACTTTTCAAAATCGGCATCGGACCTTCAAGTTCGCACACGATGGGGCCGATGGTGGCGGCAAAAGATTTTATCGACCGGGTTCAGGATTATCTCGCGTCGACCGATACTGGCGCCTCATCGGTACGTTGCACACTCAGGGGCTCTCTCGCCTTCACCGGCAAGGGCCATGCCACTGATCGTGCCGTTTCTCTCGGGTTACACGGCTACTCACCGGCAGCCGTGGCTGACGTGGATGTGGAGGCACTGGTGAATGACATCTGGAAGACAGACTCAATTGCCGTCAGTAAGGAACACGAGGTGGCCTTCTCCCCCGCCGCTGACATCGTTTTCGATCAGGGTGAGCCATTGCCGGAGCATCCCAACGGTATGATCTTTGAGCTGATCGCGCAATCAGGAGATGCCCTGTTGTCCGAGACCTACTTTTCAATCGGTGGCGGTTTCATCAGTACCCTGGCTGAAATCAGCCAGCTGGTGGCGCCGCTGAAAATGGAGTCTGCTGCCTCGTGTCCGTATCCGTTTGACTCGGCACGCTCGATGCTGCAGATGTCGGCTGACAGCGGCTTGTCCATTGCCGCCATGAAGCAGGTAAACGAACACGAATTCATCACGGAACAGGCGTTGGCTGATGGACTCGATGCCATCTGGCAGGCGATGCAAAGCTGTATCGAGAACGGTCTTGACGCCGAAGGCACTTTGCCGGGCGGTCTTGACCTGCCGCGGCGCGCGAAACAATTACATCAGCAGTTACTGCAGAAGCCGGCTGATGCCAGCATGAATGACTGGCTGTGCGCCTATGCGATGGCCGTTAATGAGGAAAATGCAGCCGGCCACCTGGTTGTTACCGCGCCGACCAATGGCGCTGCCGGTGTCATACCTGCTGTACTCTATTACTTCATGAGTCATGAAGGCGGCAGCAAGGAACAGGTTCGCGAATTCCTGCTGACCGCCAGCGCGATCGGTGGCATCATCAAGCATCGCAGCTCGATCTCGGGCGCCGAAGTCGGTTGTCAGGGGGAAGTCGGCTCTGCGGCTTCGATGGCTGCAGCCGGTCTGTGCGCGGTGCACGGCGGCACGGCAAAACAGATAGAAAATGCGGCTGAAATTGCGCTGGAACATCACCTCGGCATGACCTGCGATCCGGTCAACGGCCTGGTGCAGGTACCCTGTATCGAGCGCAACGGCTTTGGTGCCATCAAGGCATACACGGCGGCTTCGCTGGCCATCCGCGGCAGCGGCGAACACTTCATGCCGCTGGACAACTGTATTGCCGCGATGAAACAAACCGGGCTTGAAATGTCAAAGAAATTCAAAGAAACCGCTCTCGGCGGGCTGGCGGTCAGCATCACCGAGTGTTGATAGTGTTGCAGAATACGATGATGAATACAGTAAACGTAAAATTCTATTCACCTGCTGAAGAAAGGATCAACATCACTTCTCATGCGTTAGGCCTGATCCTGAGCGTTATTGCCCTGGTGCTCCTGGTTGCCCGCGCAGCGATGTACGGCAACGTCTGGCACATTATAAGCTTCAGTATTTTCGGACTCAGCCTGATTATGCTGTATGCGGCATCCACTCTTTATCACAGCAGCAAAGATGCAAAGCTGAGAAGCCGGTTAAGAATCGTTGACCATGCCACTATCTATATTCTGATTGCAGGCACCTACACACCTTTCACGCTGGTTACTCTCAATGGCTTTACTGGCTGGTGGATTTTCGGCGTCACCTGGGGACTGGCATTAACCGGCATTATCCTGAAACTGTTTTTTACCGGCCGATTCGAGATTGCTTCGACGTTGATGTACGTCTTCATGGGCTGGGTGATCGTATTTGCCATCGAGCCGCTGGTTAACAGCTTCTCCACTGAAGGTATAGCCTGGCTGGTGGCTGGCGGTATAGCCTACACGCTTGGCGCCATCCTCTATGGTGTACGAATCATGAAATATAATCACGCCACTTTTCACGTGTTTGTTTTGATCGGCAGCGCCATGCATTTTGTATCCGTGTTTTTTTATGTGCTGCCGTCAAGTTAAGCAGGCTGTTGTTCGCTAACATGAAGAACAATACCGGAATACAAAAGAGCCTGTAATAATCCTGCTAGCGCCGGATTTACGCATCAGTGCCTGACATTTCACGGGCAGCCGCACGGCTCAGGGCGTGCGATGCCAGCGGCAAGGTCAACAACAGCAGTACAACTATCAGCAGCAGACGCCAGCTCCAGGCAGAGTCCTGCGCAATCATCGCCGCGCCTGCCGCAAACAGGATAACGGCTACGGTGCCCGCCTTGGTAGCGGCATGTTGTCGCGACAGTGCATCCGGCAATCTAACCAGGCCAATCGCTGCAATCAGGATAACCGCTATCCCGGTCGCACACAGCACCCAACCTGCCGATGACAGCATCAGTGATTCTCCTTCCGGGTTACCTGCTGATCAATAAGCCGTGCCCAGGCGATGGTGGCGACAAAACCGACCAGCGACAAACCA
>JASFVM010000247.1:0-4592 GCA_050049835.1 Gammaproteobacteria bacterium | reverse complement strand
TTCTGCCCGCATCTGTGGCTTTTGCCGCTGACGTGCAAACTCGTGACAAGCTGACACTGGATCAGGCAATTGTTTATGTGCTGGAGCGTAATCCTTCACTAAGAGCGGCTGACTATGAAGCCAGGGCTGCTGCTGCTCGTATTCGTACGGCACGACTGACGCCTGCGTTTCAAACATCAATTGAATTCGAAAATTTTGCTGGTAACGGCATCTATGACGGGATTGACGCCATGGAATCAACCCTGAGCCTGTCAAAAGTCCTCGAACTGGGCGATAAACCCAGGCTGCGTGGTGATGTGGCCCATAACGAGGCCATGTTATTGCGCAATCAACAGGATGCAGAGCGTCTGGATTTACTGGCGGAAACAACAAGGCGATATTTACAGGTCATCATCGATCAGGAGCGCCTGATCATTGCACAGGAATCATTAACACTCGCTCAACATACACACGATGTTGTTGGAATCAGGGTCAAGGCCGGCAAATCGCCTGACGCTGAACTTAGACGGCTGGAAATTGCATTAGCTAAACAGAAGCTGAAGCTCGATCATGCCAGACATATGCTGGAGACCTCACGCCTTAAGCTGGCAACAATGTGGGGAGAGACGCAAACATATTTCAACATGGCGGATGCTGACCTGTACCAGTTAGAGCAGGCGGCTCCCTTTGAATCCCTGGTGCAGTTACTGGATCGCAATCCGGACCTGGCGCTTTTTGCGACGGAACAGCGTCTGGCCGAGACGCGAATTCAACTGGCACGATCACGTCGCAAAGCCGATATTGAAGTGGCCGGAGGAGTACGGCATTTGAATTTCACGGACAACACCGCACTGGTGATGTCACTCAATATACCGTTCGGCAACACAACACGTGCTGCACCACGGATTGAAGAAGCTGAGCTGGGAAGTCAACGCAACCCGTACAACCTCGAACAACGGCGACTGGAATTACATGCCACCTTGCATGAAGCTCACCAGGAACTTATCCATGCCATTGATGCTGTAGAAGTATTAAAAAATACGATTATTCCATTAGCAAAAAGTCAGCTGCGCGATTATGAAAAAGGTTACAACGCAGGCCGCTATTCCCTGCTTGAACTCAACATCGCACAGCGCACCTTGCTTGACTCAAGACTTGAATACGTGATGGCTGCTGCTGACTATCACCGTTATCGCATAGAAATAGACCGGTTAACCGGTGCCGGTCTGTCTACAGGAGTAAATCCATGAGATACAGCATTTTTACCACACTTGTAATAGTAATGATGACAGGTTCAGTTATTAACTGGATCTCATTTATATCAGATGAAGTTCATGCGGCTGAAGCAGCATATATACATGGGCATGACAACCAGGATGAGGAAGCACCCAGGGGTCCGAACGGGGGTCGATTGCTGGTGCAGGATGATTTCAGTCTGGAGATCACCATTTATGAAACAGGGTTGCCACCGGAGTTTCGTGTTTATGCCTATGACAGTAATCAGCCGGTGTCACCAGGTGAAATCTCGCTCGAGATTGAGTTGAACAGGCTGGGTAATAAAGTTGATCACATTCAGTTTACGCCGGTTGAAAACTACCTGCGCAGTAATGCCGTTATTAATGAGCCGCATTCTTTCGAAATTACAGTGGTAGCCAAATATGAAGGTAAATCCTATTCATGGCATTACAGGACTTTTGAAGGCCGGACCCGGATACCGGCAAATATTGCAGAGGAGATGGGTATCAACACCGAAATAGCGGGACCGATCACCTTGACTGAGACCAGGACTCTGACAGGCCGTGTACAAACGAATCCCAACCGGCTCTCCCGTGTACGCCCGCGTTTTGCCGGGGTAGTCAAAGCGATTCGTCATGAGCTGGGCGACGTGGTCAGCGCCGGTGATACTCTGGCGATAATTCAAAGCAACGAGAGTTTGCAGGATTACCAGGTCAAGGCGCCAATCAATGGCCTGATCGTAAAACGTGATGTCCAGCTTGGTGAAGCGACCGGTAACGAACCGCTGTTCATTATTGTTGATTTATCAGATGTCTGGGTGGAGCTGGATATCTTTGTACATGACCTGGCACTTATCAGGCAAGGCCAGTCGGTACTGGTGGAAACACTGGACGATAAATACCAGGTATCAGCTATTATCGACTGGGTATCACCGTTGACTGCACACGCCAGCCAGAGTGTTCGTGCCCGTGTTACGGTACCGAATAAAGATGGCGCGTTGAGACCAGGCCAGTTTATCCGCGGCCATGTTACTGTGGCCAGGCATGCCATATCCCTGGCTGTGCGCCAGTCTGCATTACAACGTTTCCGCGAGTTTCAGGTTGTGTTCGCCCGCTTTGATGATACCTATGAAGTGCGTATGCTGGATCTGGGACGGCAGAATCGTGATTGGGCAGAAGTGTTGGGCGGAATTGAGCCTGGCACGAGCTACGTCACTCAAAACAGTTATCTGATCAAGGCCGACATCGAGAAATCCGGTGCCAGTCACGACCATTGAGGGATGCGGTTATGCTGAATCGAATTGTCAGTTTTTCCCTCGCGCATCGCTGGCTGGTGTTGCTCGTGGCTGCCGGCCTGGCTGCAGTTGGTGGGTATAACTTTCACCGCCTGCCGATCGATGCTGTTCCGGATATTACCAATGTCCAGGTACAGATCAATACCGAAGCGCCAGGTTATTCCCCGCTGGAATCTGAACAGCGGATTACATTTCCCGTTGAAACCGCAATGGCGGGCCTGCCGTACCTTGACTATACGCGCTCCATTTCCCGCTACGGCCTGTCACAGGTGACCGTGATCTTTAAGGACGGTACCGACATCTATCGCGCCCGCCAACTGGTCAATGAGCGTCTCAATGAAGTCAAGCAACGATTGCCCGTTGGTATTGAACCGGCAATGGGCCCAATCGCAACCGGTCTGGGTGAGATATTTATGTATACAGTTGGCAGTTTCGATGGTGCCAGCCACGACCCGATGATGCTGCGAACCGTGCAGGATTGGATCGTTCGTCCGCAGCTTCGCCAGACACCTGGAGTGGTCGAAGTGAATACCATTGGTGGCTACAGCAAGCAATTTCATGTGCTGCCAGACCCGGATAAATTAACGGCATTCGACCTGACCCTGCAGGATGTGATGAGGGCACTGGTGCGCAACAATGCCAATACCGGGGCCGGCTATATTGAACGTTCCGGTGCGCAGTACCTGATCCGTTCACCCGGGCAAATAGCCACACTGGATGATCTTAAAACAATCACTATCACCATGCGCCAGGGTGTACCCGTCACCATTGACGATGTGGCTTATGTTCGATTGGGCAGTGAGCTGCGCAGTGGTGCTGCAATGCAAGACGGTAAAGAGGTTGTTCTCGGAACGGTATTCATGCTGATTGGCGAAAACAGCAGGCAGGTTGCACAAGCCAGTGCAAGACGCCTGCATGCCATCAAGGCCTCGTTGCCGCAAGGTGTGGAGCTGACGCCACTCTATGATCGTACCACTCTGGTAGACAAAACCATCGCCACCGTGAGAACAAACTTGATTGAAGGTGCTTTACTGGTCATCGCGGTGTTGTTTCTGTTGCTGGGCAACTGGCGTGCTGCCTTGCTGACCGCAGCCGTGATTCCCTTAGCGATGCTGCTGACAATCACCGGGATGGTTGAGTCCCGCACTTCCGGCAACCTGATGAGCCTGGGTGCGCTTGATTTCGGCCTTATCGTTGATGGAGCGGTCATCATCGTAGAGAACTGCCTGCGTCATCTGGGCAACTATCAACGCATGCATGGTGACCCACCTGATCTTACTGAGCGCTTGCACCTGGTCCACGAGGCTACCCTGGAAGTTATCCGCCCCAGCGTGTTTGGCGTTACCATCATCATGATCGTTTATGTACCCATCTTTGCCCTTGACGGCGTGGAAGGAAAAATGTTCCATCCGATGGCCTTTACTGTGATTACTGCGCTGGTATCCGCTCTGATACTGTCATTAACCGTGGTACCGGCCAGCGTGGCACTGTTCGTGCGTGGGCGGGTAAAAGAACAGGAAAACCGAGTGATGCAATGGCTGCGACATGTCTATTCACCGGCGTTAAACTTTGTACTGCAACATCGCTGGCCAGTGGTCGCCGCTGCCGTCATCCTGGTGTTGCTGGCAGGTGTGCAGGCCACCCGACTGGGGACCGAGTTTGTTCCCAGCCTTGACGAAGGCGACATTGCGCTCCACGCCTTGCGCATACCGGGCACCAGCCTGAGTCAGGCAGTTGAAATGCAAACGGCACTTGAAACACGCCTCAGTGGATTTTCCGAGGTTTCGCATGTGTTCACCAAGATCGGCACCGCTGAAGTGGCAACTGACCCGATGCCACCCAGCGTGGCCGACACCTTCATTATCCTGAAATCGCGTCAGGACTGGCCTGATCCGCGTAAACCCAAGGACGCCCTCGTTGCAGAACTGGAAACAGCCGCCAGGTCGATCCCGGGCAATCGCTATGAATTCACACAACCCATCCAGATGCGGTTCAATGAACTTATTGCCGGCGTGCGCTCTGACCTGGCAGTCAAGGTCTATGGCGATGACCTGAACACCCTGGTCAAGGTGGCTGAAGAAAT
>JASFVM010000030.1:0-14624 GCA_050049835.1 Gammaproteobacteria bacterium | reverse complement strand
TAATCGTTAATGCCGTAATTTTCAATATCGAGCACATATTCTTTCTTGTTGGCGTAGCCATTGACCATGCGTATCTGCGTATCCGCATCCATGTGACGTATGCTGCGCAGAAAGGACTGCCATTCCCGCATGTGGCAACGATTGAACTCCATTGCATCACATTGTCCTTCTGGCGTCATTTCCACGATATGACGTTCCAGCACTGATAACCACTGCGGGAAAAGGCCGAGATTCGAGCGCGGTGACTCTTTGTACCCAAACAGCGCATTTGGTGGATTATTTGAGGCAATAGCACTAAAACTTACTAATATAAGCAGCAGCGGAGTTATACGTTGCATCATGTCAGACATGGGTAGCTATAATACGCAACTTGAAATTATGATGCAGCCAAAAAACTATGGTGAACAGAAAAACAATACAGGGATTACTTCAGGCCTCAACTTTGTGCCTGTTCGTTAGCAGCAGTGTAGCCGCTGAAGAAAAAGCCACTGAAGACAACGATGTTATCCAGGCACAGTTCGAGGAAGCGCTGGATGAGCGCGAGTCAGGCAAGATCTATGACGCGATCAAGCTTTTTGAAAATATCCTGGCGACCAATCCATACCTGAATCGCGCCAGGCTGGAACTGGCCGTTGCCTATCATGAAGCCAGCGACTATCAGAAAGCCATGGAACAATTCCAGATTGTGCTGGACGACCCGGAAACCCCGGAATCCGTTCGCCTGGCTGTTCTTGCCTATATTGCACAGGTTTACAGTGACGAGTTGAAGCCTGAAGGCTTACATCACTTCTCTCAGTATTTCAAGGCAGGGGCCATATATAACAGCAACATCAATGTCGTACCCGGTGTCGGCAACATTATTGTCAACGGCCGTGAATTTTTTCTGCCATCAGATGAAATATCTTCTTTTGGTACCGACATCGTCCTCAGCGCTTCGCACCGCTACCGCCGTAAAAAACCATTCAATGTCGGCGGCGCAAAGACCAGTTTCGAATGGCAGAGCCAGGCATCCATATCCAGCAACCTGTATACCAGAACCAGTGACTATGACCTTAATATAGTCAGCGCTGAAACCGGCCCGGCATTTATCTCCGCGGGGCGCTGGCTTGGCGCGATACCGTTGCGCGCCGACTACATCAACCTCGGCCACAGCTCACTGGCCACTGCCCTGTCTGTCAACCCGTATATCAGTTTCGATCTGGGCAATTATCGCAGCATTCTGATTGAATCCACGTTCCTTAAGCGCGACTATGACGACACGATTAACGACCCGCAGGATGGCAACCTCGTCATGGGCGGTGCTGCTTATACGACGGTGTTGCAAAGCCTGAGTACCGGTCTCGAAGCCGGCTTCAGGGTTCGCAGTCGTGGCGCCGAAGACGACCAGTTTGCCTATGACGGCCTGACCCTGTACTTCAGCGGCTATACCTCGGTGACGGATTTGAGCAGCATCTACCTGAAAGCAAGCTACCGGAAGTATGATTACAAGGCGCCGGACACGGTCATTGATGACACCAATACCACGCTGATCAGAAAGGACGATGAGATAACAGCCAGTGTCGGCTATAACCGTGACATCAAGGATGGCGTACTCGGCAAATGGACATTCAATACCGAACTGGCCTATACCGATAACACCTCGAACATCGATGCCTACGAATATGACAGGCTGCTTTTCACACTGAACCTGTCCAGGTATTTCCAGTAGTCCTGTTGCAGCAGCCAAACATGTAAACTAATCCAACAGGTATTTTGCGACAAAACAGCCTGCATTCTGATCATTTACTGTTAATTTGATCATTTGCACCCATTATCGTCGTATTTATGTAAGTATTTCCGACAGCTGTCGGCTTGCTTAACTGGTTACTTCCCCTGCCTGTACAACTGCAAAAGCCGGCAACAGGGTTGATAACACTGGCATCTCTAGCCGGCCAGCAGAGTACCGGCCAGCACATCATATCTACATAACTTGCTAATAATTAAGATAAAATATCGCTCAAATCCGGTCGTTTTGATCGCTCTTGAAACGGCTGGATGATCTTTAAGGCTTACCCGGGTGGAAGCCCTGCTGCCACGCAGGCATGAAGAATTGTTTACACATTGCGCCCGTCAATAGATGAATGGAGAAAAAACATCACCTTGTTTCCCTGAACACAACCAATAAGCTGTTGATATTTAGAAATATATTATGTTGCTGGCACGGTTCGTGCTTTGTTTAATACAAATTGAGATCAAGATGATGTACCAAACTGAAACCAAATCACAATACCGCTTTTACAGCAGTTGGATATTTACATATCTGTCTGCGATTTTTCTGTTCGCGCTTTCGGCAACAGTATTTGCTGCGACTGACTCATCAGCAAAGAGCGATGAATACGTTGACTCTGTTTACAGCTGGGGAATATGGGAACTGGGCATTGAACCAGCCGCAGGCCCGCAGGCCCCGGCGAACAGGGCATTGAATAACAGGGCGCGCTCTCTGCAGTTCAGGCCCAATGATAATGCAGCTTTCAAAATCGAGAGTGTGGCCATACCTGCGGGCGCACCTGTTAATCCACCGCCCTCGATTCCAGCACCCGCATTCGGTTCAGGCGTGATCGACCGGGCTAACGCACCAACCGGTGGCCCGGGTGGTCGTTTTAAATAGGCATAATTCATGTTACGTCAGACTTCATATATATTGTTTACCCTTTTGCTCATCAACACGCATGCTGTTGCGGCTACACTGGATCAAATTACCAGCATCTATGGCATTCAGGATTATGTCGACACATTTGCCGGCTTTTCAGGCACTTTTTATGGTGGCGAATCGAACGATCCAATTAATCCAGAAGGTGTTTTGACTGATCAAACAGATTACGCCCATGCCACTTACGCCATGACAGATGCCGGCTACGTAGATCTTGGTTTTTCGAGTGGCGTTTTCAATGGCCCCGGTGCTGATCTTATATTTTTCTTTTTCGGTGGCCTGAATGAAGATCTATACACTGCAAGTAACGTATTTGATCTTGATATAGACATTAACGGGCCATTAGAACAGCTGCAATACAGTAGCGGGGAAGGCGCCTGTATTGAATATCAGACCACGGCCTGCAAATCTGCAACTGATCAATTGATTACCGTAACCTCTCCCATGGATGGCGAACTCACTCTGACCATGCAGCTGATAGACCTGGATGATTTTGGCCTGGCCGGCAACACTGAAATCAATAATTTTCGGGTTTATATGGATAATTATCCCGCTCTTTCCCTGGTCGGCGCAATCAACACGCAGGCGGTCCCTCTTCCTTTGCCGATAGTCTTATTCGGTTCCGGCCTCGCCGTTCTCGGCTTTGTCGGCCGTCGACGGAAACAGGCGTCATAGCTTCTCCAGCTCGACCGTCTCTTCCTGTTTCTCTATATCGTGGAGTACGCCGTAAAGAGCACCCTGTAGCGCTTCCTCGATGACCGGGTGGTAATAAGGCATTTTCAGCATATCGAATACCGTCATTCCCTGCTGAATTGACCACGCCAGCAGGTGTGCCAGGTGTTCGCCTTTGGCACAGACCATCGACGCTCCCCGTACCAGCCCGTCTTTCCTGTCCACATAAACCCTGAGCACACCCCTGTTCTTGCCCATGATAAGAGCGCGGCCGACCGGACCGAACTGCATTTCGGCAATGGCAATGGATGACTCATCAAGCTCATCAAGCCGGGCACCGACCGTCGCAATATTCGGATCACAAAACGTGATCGCAAAGGCCGTCTTGCGCCTGAACGCCTGTGCGCCCTGCCTGACCGCATTGTAGCCGGCGACGCGGCCCTCATGCCCGGCTTCG
Source organism: Gammaproteobacteria bacterium (assembly GCA_050049835.1). Taxonomy (GTDB): domain Bacteria; phylum Pseudomonadota; class Gammaproteobacteria; order SZUA-229; family SZUA-229; genus JABDQW01. The sequence continues at coordinate 10,806 of JASFVM010000030.1, read as the reverse complement.
TGCAACAGCGGGCGGTCCAGGTTAACGTCACCTGCAATATAGATCGATGAATTCCCGCATTGCATGGTTTCGCTGCTGAACAGCGGGACACCCTTGTCATCAAGCTCGAGCGATGTATTTTCAAGGCCCAGCTGATCAAAGTTGGGACGCCGGCCAAGACTCGCCAGTATTTTCTCGACCACCACTTCATTATCGCCTGCGCTGACCTTTATACCCTGATCAGTTTTTTCAAGCCGAGCTTCCTCGCCCAGCCACAGTGGAAATTCCTTGCCAATAGTTTCAACCGCAAACTTGTTCACCACCGGGTCGTCGAGCTTGGCAACATTCTCCAGTATGTCGACACCGGTGACTTCGACGCCGAGCCTGGACAGGGCCTGGCCAATTTCCAGACCGATCGACCCGAGTCCAATGACCGCCACCGATCCCGGCAGATCTTCCAGCTCGAATAGTTCATCGGTAGTGATGGTATCTTCACTGAAAGCCTGCCAGTCGTCGGGTACGATGGGTATGGTGCCAGTCGCAATAACAATGCTTTTGGCCCGAAACTGTTCGCCGTTGACTTCGACAGTATGGTCATCGATGAAGCGCGCATAGCCCTCGATCAAATGATCCTCATCCAGTGCATCGGTTACGCCAAGGGTTTTATCGACAAAAACATCACGCAAATCCTGCACATGCTCCATGACGGCCGGTACATCCAGACCCAGTTCGTCAGCCCCTTCAATGCCTTCACGATCAAAAATCGACTTGCGATGGAAATCATCCGCGACCTGGATCATGACCTTGGATGGCATGCAGCCAACGCGTGCGCATGTCGTCCCACATTCACCGCCCTCGATCAACACATAGTTATCCGTTTTCCTGCGTACCTGCGACAGTGCGAACAACCCGGCACTGCCGGCGCCAATGATGGCAACATCAACTTCACGTGACATATAGCTACTCCTTATCTGTTATTGTCAGATTAACAGCAAGAGCAGGGATTAAAAACCCGTCAACCCGATCCGATCCTGCTCACTGCGAGAAACATTTTATATTTGATTGAGAAAAACAATCACACATATAGGGAAATACTAATTGAAAATGTACCGCTACATGATTACTGTTGTGGATATCGAATTCTGATGTAGAATTTCTGACCTTATTTAACCAAAGCAGGAGATAGACATGGCACTAAAAGGCAGTAAAACAGAACAGAACCTGAAAGACGCATTTGCCGGCGAATCCCAGGCAAACCGTCGTTACCTGTACTTCGCCGCGAAGGCAGACGTTGAAGGCTACAATGATGTATCAGCCGTTTTCCGCTCAACCGCTGAAGGCGAAACCGGTCATGCACACGGCCACCTCGAGTACCTCGAAGAAAGCGGTGACCCGGCAACCGGCCTGCCAATTGGCGCAACTGCTGAGAACCTGAAAGCTGCTATCGCCGGCGAAACCCACGAGTACACTGATATGTATCCCGGCATGGCCAAAACAGCCCGCGATGAAGGTTTTGACGAAATCGCTGACTGGTTTGAAACACTGGGCAAGGCTGAGCGTTCACACGCAAACCGTTTCCAGAAAGCACTGGACAACATGGAATAATCACTTTCAACCGATAGCACACGCCGGGGTCATCCGACCCCGGCCATACCGAATTAATTTTTATGGCAACTGATCAACGCGAAGGCAGCCTGGATGCGCCGACACGACATCCCCTGGGACACGAAAAGTCGGAATTCTGGGACGAAGATGCATTGTTCGCCGAGCTCGAACGGGTCTATGACATCTGTCATGGTTGTCGGCGCTGTGTCAGCCTCTGCGGATCGTTTCCGACCCTGTTTGATCTTGTCGATGAATCCGACACCATGGAAGTCGATGGTGTAGCGAAGAAAGATTACTGGAAAGTCGTCGATCACTGCTATCTGTGCGATCTGTGTTACATGACCAAGTGTCCATATGTGCCACCGCACGAATGGAATGTCGACTTTCCGCATTTGATGCTGCGCGCCAAGGCCATCAAGTTCAGGAAAGGTGATATCAAGACCCGTGACCGGATGATTACTTCAACCGATACGATCGGCAGGTTCGCCAGCATTCCCGTGATCACGCAAACCGTCAACGCGGTAAATGCAAACAAGGCTACGCGCAAACTGCTCGACAAGACCATCGGCATTCACCCGGAAGCGCCATTACCCAGGTACCACTCCAGCACCTTGCGCAAACGCGATGCCGGCCGCAAGCCACTGGCTGGCGAGGCACAGAAGACAGCCGCAACAAATGGCAAGGTCGCATTGTTTGCAACCTGTTATGGCAACTACAACGAACCGGTATTAGGTGAAGACCTGATTCGCGTATTTGAACACAATGATATTCCGGTAATGCTTGCTCAAGGTACGCAGTGCTGCGGTATGCCAAAACTGGAACTGGGTGACCTTGATGCAGTAACCGCGGCCAGTGAAACCAACATCAAGGCGCTTTCCGCACTGATCGATGATGGCTGGGATATCGTGACACCGATTCCTTCATGCACCCTGATGTTCAAACAGGAACTGCCGTTAATGTTCCCGCAGGACGAGGATGTACAAAAAGTCAGAGCGGCGATATTCGACCCGTTTGAGTACCTGATGCTGCGCCACAGGGAAAACAAACTAAAAACCGATTTTAAAAACCCGCTGGGCAAGATTGCCTACCACGTAGCCTGTCACCAGCGTGTACAAAATATCGGGCTGAAAACACGCGATGTTCTGCAACTGGTTCCGGACACCGAAGTTTTACCGATAGAACGCTGTTCAGGCCATGACGGTATCTACACCGTTAAAAGCGAATTCCACGACATGGCGATGAAAATATGCCGCCCTGTGGTGAACAAGGTGAAACAGGCAGAACCTGATCACTATACCAGTGACTGCGCTATGGCCGCGCATCACATCGAATCCGGTCTGGCTGATGGCAGCAAACCGGAACATCCCATTTCCCTCATCCGAAGAGCTTATGGAATATGAACACGATGACCAAACTCAGCAGAAAAGATCTTTATTCACTTGAAGAGTATTCTGAAATCCGTGATGAATTTCGTGCTCGTGTCATGGAGCACAAGAAAAACAGACGCCTGGACCTGGGTGACAACCTGGTTCTGTTCTTCGAAGACCGACTGGTGATGCAATACCAGATCCAGGAAATGCTGAAAGCCGAAAAGATATTCGATGCCGAGGGCATACAGGAAGAGCTCGATGCCTATAACCCGCTGATTCCGGACGGTACCAACTGGAAAGCAACGATGATGATCCAGTATGCCGATGTTGCCGAACGCCAGCAGATGCTGAAAAAACTGGTCGGCATTGAAAACGCGATCTGGCTGCGTGTCGGCGATCACGACAAGGTTTACCCTATCGCTGATGAAGACCTGGAGCGCGCAACTGAAGACAAAACTTCAGCCGTGCATTTCATGCGCTTTGAACTCACACCGAGCATGATCGCAGACGTTCACAAGGGAGCAACCATTTCGGCCGGTGTCGAACACGAAAACTACAGCGTAACGCTCGATGCGATCCCCGATAACGTAGCCGCTTCGCTGAGAGAAGACCTGGAGAGCATTCAGTAACGAAAGGGACAAGTAACGAGGGACGAGGTGCGCGAAAAACCTTTTTCAAGACTGAACGTGCCATCAGCCCGAACCCTGAATTCCGAGTGAACCAACAAAAAAGCCTGCGGATGCAGGCTTTTTTGTTATATGTCTGATTCCTGTCAGGTTTTGCTGCTGATTCTCAGGATCACGTTGGTATCGACGATACGGGCGCCTTCAGGCAGTTCCGGCATATCGGCAATCTCGATATCCGAAGGCATCACATCATGCAACTCGCCGCTGTCTACATTATAGACATGGTGGTGATCAACCCGATTGGTATCGTAAAAAACACGCTCCCGGTCGATCAGCACTTCCCGCACCAGCCCCCTGTCGGTGAAAAGTCCCATAGTATTGTATACAGTGGCACGCGACACGCGGCTGCCTTCGGCATTGACACCTTCAAGGATGTTTTCGGCAGAAAGGTGCTGCGGTTTCTGAAACAGGTAGCCAGCTATTTCGATGCGCTGACGTGTGGGCGTTATATCATGCTGCTTCAGCAGCTTCACAATTTGAGTTCTATCCATAGGGTACTGATCCTTGTTTGTTTGTGTATTCATGTTTGACATGAACGAATTATAAACAATATATTTCGTTTGTATAGAGATTTCCTGCAATTTTGTCAGGTTGTAAAATCTGGCCAGTTATTAGCCACAATAAACAGTCTTTCCACCTCTGACGCGGCTTCCAGCCGGGCCACCTGCATCGGCAGGCGGTATTTACCACTGTCAACCAGCGCCATCAGGCCCTCTGCTGAGCAGCCGTCAGATTCCTGAGTCGTCGGATTTTTTGCCAGCCATCCACTGCGTATAAGCGGCTCGAACCGTGCCCCGGCAGCATACGATGCCAGCAGCTGATCGCGGGTCAGCCAATGACCCACGGGGTGTGACGGATTGGCAGAAAACGGGTATTGCTCGGCGCCTTGCTGCTGCCATGGATAAAACAGCCTCCCTTTCAGGATAATCGCACAATCATCGACCACGATACCGCGTTCCCGCAACAGCGAGCGGGCAACAGGATGCGCACTCAACAGCACCTGCCGGCCCAACATGTGCTCGACCTTGAGATCCAGCCGGTCTCTCTTTCCCGGCCCATGCCAGGCATCGTGATTCCGCGTGTTACCGATGCCGAGATAAAACTTGATCGCCAGTTCCCAGTGGGCGTAGCGACCGGTCTCGTTGTCCCGAACAATACAGTCCATTTCGCCGAGCGTGCGTTCGCCATCATTGATCTGCAGGTTACGCTCTATCAGCTGGTAACGCGGATTGAGCTCCAGCGCATAGGCCCACAGGGTTTCGAAATAGTTACCCAGACGTTGATCTTTTTGCGCAGACAGCAAGTGTTCCAGCCTTGCGGGATCCTGGTCAAGCTGGTGTAACTGCTCCTCAATCGCCCTGTATTGTTGCAGGTACCAGGCATCAGTAAACCACGCGCAACCATGATCATGGTTTCGCAACAGAGGTGGACTGGATATCGCCCAGGCAAGGTCAGCCACACAACGATGCGCATAACCGTGCGCGCTGTTCATGTCTTGTCGCTTTCCCGGGCTGCCGTCGTTCATGCAAACATCTTACACAGTTGGTACAGTAAAACAGAAGCCTGTGAACAGTCACGTTCTGCCGGTCATTCTCCACCGCATTGCTATACCCGGATGCCGGAGAGTATGATCAGGATCATGACAAGCGAAACCTGGAATTGCAGATACGGGGCGCGCGTTTTGTTAACAATGGTCGCTGGCAACGCAAATGACCACTGCGAAACGGCGCTCATGATGCAAAAGATACATACTCAAAGGCAAGACCGGGATTGATGGTCAACCACGATACTGATAACAGCAAGTCCTATCTCGAATGGCTCGAACAGGGCGCAGAACGTGTCGTCACTCCATTCCAGGAATTCATTCGCGATCAGACGACAGGCAGTATCCTGCTGCTGGCATGCACCGTGGCCGCACTCATTATTGCCAATTCACCGCTGGCACATGACTACGAAGCCCTGATTGAAACACAAGCAGGTTTTGTGCTGGGTGAATGGTCGCTGAAAATGAGTCTGCGACACTGGGTCAACGATGGGCTGATGTCACTTTTTTTCTTCGTACTGGGACTGGAAATCAAGCGCGAAATCCTGGTCGGGGAACTGAATGATCCACAGCAGTCGTTTCCCGTTATCGCTGCTGCAGTTGGCGGCATGCTGGTACCGGCCGGCATCTATTATGCACTGAATGCTGACACTGCCAACATCCATGGCTGGGGCATCCCGATGGCAACGGATACCGCTTTTGCGGTAGGCGTTCTGGCCCTGCTGGGCAGTCGCATTCCTGTCGCCCTGATTACTTTCCTCACTGCGCTGGCTATCATCGATGATCTGGGTGCAATTCTGGTGATTGCCATCTTCTATACCGAAAGCATCAACCTGCACTGGCTTGTCCTGGCCGGCCTGTTCCTGATTATCCTGGTCGCCTGTAATATCCTGGGCGTGCGCCGTCCCCTTGTCTACATGGGGGTTGGCGGACTGGTCTGGCTGGCCATGCTTGGCTCGGGCGTTCATGCCACAGTCGCCGGTGTACTCGTGGCCATGATTATACCGGCACGACCCAAGCTTGATCCCGAATGGTTCATGCACCGTGCACGCAGCCTGATCGATGATTTCGAGAAGATCGAGGAGCAGTCAGAACGCCCGATCCTCGGTGAAGACGAAGAACATATCGTGGTCGAGAAGGTGCAGGATACTGCTGAAAAAGCAACGACCCCGCTGCGACGCTGGGAACGCTCGCTGGAGTACCCTGTTGCCCTGCTTGTGATGCCGGTATTCGCTCTGACCAACGCCGGCATCCCGCTTGAACCCGGCTCGCTAGCAACGATGTGGACTGACCCGCTGTCTCTGGGTATTGTGCTGGGCCTGGTCGCAGGCAAGAGCATCGGCATCACTTTGATGGCATGGCTGGCCATACGATTGAATCTCGGGCGCTTGCCGCAAGACGTCAACATGCGCCATATCGTTGGTATCGGATTGCTGGGAGGCATGGGCTTTACCATGTCGATCTTTATTGCAGGCCTGGGCTTCGCCAGCTCACCGGAAGCCCTGGTGAACGCCAAGGGCGCCATCCTGCTGGCATCGCTGGTCGCCGGCCTGTCAGGTTACTTGTGGCTGCGCAAACATGGCTGAATACAGCAGACTTTTCCCGCGTAACCAAGAACACACAGAGGTCGCGTACCCGCGCTTTCCTCCGGACCGTGCAGCTTACCGGCCGGGATTCGCCGGAGATGATGATGTTGTCCAGGATCGGCTCACCCCGACCTGTACTGGCCTGCTAACGCCAGCCTCGCTGAGTTCACGCCTGGCCTTGATTCAACACTGGCATCATAATTAACGATGCTGTCATCGGTGTGGCCCGCACGGTTCTCTGAGATCAGTTTCAACAACATTGATGTTTTTCAATGTGACCCGAAATATGTTGAATTAATGTAATTAAAGATGTGATGTTTTGAAGCAATATTCAAACAGGATGAAGCAATGTCGAATTACTGGTTCAGTATAATTGCTGGCGTGATCATACTGGCAGTTGCGGTGCCATATGTTGCGCGTATCCGGGACCCCCGACAGAAATTTCTCGCGGCCTATTTTATTTTCATGTCCTCATTTGCAGCGACGGCCGCGGTTCTTTTCACACTGCTGGGAAGACTGGCCGGCCAGCTGGAACTCGGTCTGTATCTCGAACAGCCGGGCCCTGCTGCTTTGTTTCTTCTGCTGGTATTCCTGCCTGCATTGGCCCTGGCGACATGGCTGGCACGTAAACCACCCTGGCGACGTGGCCCGCCCGATTGAGTGTTATAAGGTATTCCCATGCCCGCACATAACAGCGAAATCGCTGATTTATTCGAAAAGCTCGCCGACCTGCTGGAAATAGAAGACGCGAATCCATTCCGGGTACGCGCCTACCGCAATGCAGCACAGACCATTCGCGGATATGCTGAAAGCATGGCCGATCTGCTGGCAAAGGGTGAGGATCTGTCCACACTTCCGGACATAGGCAAAGACATTGCCGCCAGGATCAAAACCATCGTGGACACAGGCAAATTACCATTGCTTGCAAAAGTCGAATCACGAACGCCGGCGGCGCTCAGTGATTTGATGAAAATCAAGGGACTGGGTCCGAAGCGTGTCAGGGCACTGTATAACAATCTCAATATCAAGACGCTGGATGACCTCAAGCGCGCCGCTCGCAATGGCAGAATCAGGTCACTTGAAGGTTTCGGTGAGAAAACGGAGCAGATGATCAGGCAACGCGTGGAACGTTTTACCGGCGAGACCGCTCGCACCATGCTGATAGACGCGCAAGATATAGCCGCTCCCCTGGTTGCGTATTTGAAGCAAAGCACCGGTATAAAAAAAGTTACTCTCGCAGGCAGTTACCGACGATGCAAGGAAACGGTTGGCGACCTCGATATTGTTGCAACGGCGAGCAGGAATTCAAACATAATGGAGCGTTTTGTCAGATACGGTGAAGTAGAGGAAGTCGTGTCCATGGGTCACACGCGTTCCACGGTTCGCTTGCGCCTGGGCATGCAGGTCGACCTGCGCGTGGTACCACAGGTCAGTTATGGCGCTGCACTGTATTATTTTACCGGCTCCAGAGCCCACAATATCGCTGTGCGCAAAATAGCACAAAAAAAGCAGCTCAAGATTAATGAGTACGGTGTTTTCAAGGGCGACAAGCGTGTTGCCGGAAAAACCGAGCAGGAAGTGCTCAAGCAGGTGGGTCTGCCCTATATTGAGCCGGAGCTGCGGGAAAATCGGGGCGAACTGGAGGCCGCCAGAAAACAGCAGCTGCCGCAACTGGTTAGCCTGCATGATATCCGTGGCGACCTGCACTGCCATACCAGCGCCACTGATGGCCACCACAGCCTGCAGCAGATGGCACGGGCCGCCGCCGATCGCGGCTATCAGTACCTGTCCGTCAACGATCATTCCAGGCACGTTGCCGTCGCCAATGGACTCAACAGCAAACGTCTGCTCGAACAGATCAGGCAAATTGACAAACTCAACGAGAAACATGATGACATTACCATGCTCAAGTCTATCGAAGTGGATATCCTCGAAGACGGATCGCTGGATCTGCCCGACAGTGTGCTGAAAGAGCTCGACTTTACCGTTTGCTCCGTGCACTACAAATTCGACCTGTCACGCCAAAAGCAGACGGAGCGTATCCTGCGGGCCATGGACAATCGCTGTTTCAGCATCCTGGCACATCCTACCGGCAGGCTCATTAACCAACGTGAACCGTATGAGATCGATCTGGTGAAAATCATGGAAGCCGCCCTGGAACGTGGCTGCTATCTTGAGCTCAACGCCCACCCTGACCGGCTCGATCTTACCGACGATGCCTGCATCATGGCAAAGAATATGGGTCTGAAAGTCGCTGTTGCGACTGATGCGCATAGCACAGGTGACCTTGACTACATGCGCTTCGGTATCAACCAGGCTCGCCGCGGCTGGCTTGAATCCGATGACGTGCTCAATACACGCAAGCTGCCAGAGCTGCTGAAACTGTTAAGACGCGACTGAGGTTATCAGCACAAAAAGACGCCCCGACGCAGTTTGAAACGGAACCCGAACCACGCTTCGATCAACGCGAGTCTTGTGGCCAGAGTATCCTATCCACTGCGGTGAACATACGCATACCAGTGACATCAATTGCAGTCGTTCAGACTTAATCAGACAGTTGCTGCTGGTTTTTATCAAGTCCGGACTGGAGGTTTAATGTCCTATACTCTCGCAGAGGCGCTGAGGACGAAGAGGTTGACTACAAGTTACTTGAAAAACTTTGCGAGCTTTGCGCCTTTGCGAGAGTTAAAAGGCTCTATTGTCTCTGCGCTCCCTGCGCCTCTGCGAGAATTTGTTCATAGTATATTGATATGACCAATCTCGCATCACAAGCCGGGTTTGAGTTGAAATGACACTGTTTGTCAGATTAAATCCTGACTATTACACATAAATGGCTATGCGTCGGTTACTGTCTATTTTTTCACCCACTTGTCATCCTTTTTCTCATAGACTTTCTTGACAGCCGCCCAGGCGACTTTATGGGCAACCTCCTCCCTGCTGGCATCACCTTTTCTGTCCTTCGATTCCTTATATTGCTCCCATGCATTATTATATGACTCCTTGTAAATTTCCCGGGCATGCTTTGGCAGGTTCGCTTTAACTTGATCCGGCAAATCTTCCAGATTTTTGTATGGCATTCTGATTCTCCCGTTGTGTTCAGTTCAATTAATAAGTCGCCATTGAGCAGTCATGAGCAATACAGCATGATCGCACAGCCTGATCCGTTTATGACAATCCACTTGTATTGAAAATATCTCTATCATGTCGAAATATCAATTCTCCAGACGCCGTTTGCTCAGTCTGCTGGCAACATCAATACCGTCAGCAGGCTTCCTGCGCCTGGCGCACGCTGACTCTGACAAAAACCCTGCACCCGCGACCAGACGGCACATCGACAAGGACAGCGCCCGAATAGGCATCGCTCTCGGTGCCGGCGGCGCCAACGGTCTTGCCCATATTCTGATGCTCGAGGTGCTGGATAAGATGGGTATCAGGCCATGTCACATTACGGGATCGAGCATCGGTGCAATTATCGGCGCGCTTTATGCTTCGGGTATGACGGGCAGGGCAATACGTGAACTGGTCGAGCAATTCATTATCTCTCCGGACGAGCCGCTGGTCGAGCAACTTTCAAACAGGGAGAGCTTGCGCTGGCTGGAGTTTATCGAGGTCGAGCTGGGTAATGGCGGTTTGCTCAGCAGCGAGGGTTTTATTTCCTACCTGTATGAGACCCTGCAATATGATACGTTCGAGGAATTGAAAATCCCGCTCACCGTTGTCGCCGCTGATCTGTGGCACCGCGAGCAGGTTGTGCTGGATTCCGGAGAGCTGTTGCCCGCAGTGAAAGCCAGTATGGCGCTGCCCGGTGTTTTTCATCCTGTCAAACTTGATAACAGTGTGCTGGTTGATGGCGGCACGGTGAATCCGGTACCTTATGACCTTCTCAGCAAAGAGTGTGATATTGTCATCGGCATTGATGTCAGCGGGAAACGTTCGACACCCGAAACAGCAATACCTGGCTACTTCGAAACGTTATTCAGCTCGGTCAAGGTCATGCAGCAAGCCATCATGACCGAGAAACTGCAGCGGAATAAGCC
>JASFVM010000246.1:0-4596 GCA_050049835.1 Gammaproteobacteria bacterium | reverse complement strand
ATTCCTTGATAGTTTCGGTGTCCATGCTTTCTGTCAACAGGAGGCTGTTTTAAGTCGCTGGATCCCTGCCTCCGCAGGGATGACGCAAGTATGACAGAGAGGACGGCAGTATGGCAGGGATGATGACTGTTTACGGCAGGGGTGACAGCAGTATACGGCAGGGATGACAGCAGTATATGGCAGGGATGACAGCAGTATACGGCAGGGGTGACGCTAGTACATGGTGAGGGATGACGCTAGAACATGGCGGGAATGACAACGGTCGTATAATTTCGTGTATCGTCATTCCCGCGCAGGCGGGAATCCAGTGTCTTGCGGTACAAACCGGTCACATAGGTTACAACTGAAGCCGGGCATATTGGTTAACAGGTAATACATTACTACCCCAGCAGCGTATCCTTTGCCTGGTTGATCTGTGCGGCGAGGTAGTCGGAGCCGCCGCGGTCGGGGTGTACCTTTTGCATCATGCGCTTGTGCGCCTTGATGATTTCTTCGCGGCTGGCACCGGCCTTGAGGCCGAGAATTTCGCGCGCCTCGTCCACAGTCATTTTGCCGCTGCGGGCCCGGGCCGATTGCTGGCCGGACTGTTGTGACTTTTGCTGGGTATATTGCTGGCGGAAGCGGTTGATCAGCGGCAGGTACCTGAGGGCGCTGATCACGCGCGGCATAAACGCGGCAATACTGCCGCCGAGGGCATACAGCCAGTGCATGCGGCCGGTGGCGGCGAGCACCACCAGGGTGCCGATGATGACACCGGCCGTGCTGCGGAAAATCAGGTTCTTGCGTTTATCGGCTGGCGCATTGGATATCTTGTACCAGAGCAACAGGCCGATGGCGATGACTGCAAGAATGATGACGATGCGTGCCATAAATGCCTCTGCAGGTGCGTTAGCGGTGGGGTGGTCAGCGCAACGCTTAGACTACTGTGTTAAAACCCTGTCGACGGTTTCACCGATTTCCGCCGGGTTACGTACTACATGGACGCCCAGTTCCTCCATTCGGTTCATTTTCGCTTCGGCGGTATCGGCTTCACCGGAGATGATGGCGCCGGCATGGCCCATGCGGCGGCCGACCGGCGCTGATACGCCGGCAATGAAGCCGATCACCGGTTTGTCCATGTTGGCTTTGGCCCATTCTGCAGCATCGACTTCCTGGGTACCACCGATTTCACCGATGAGGACAACGGCATCGGTGTCCGGATCCTGGTTGAATGCTTTCAGCACGTCGACGAAGTTGGCACCGTTGATCGGGTCGCCGCCGATGCCGACACTGGTCGACTGGCCATGTCCGCGTGCTGTCATCTGTGCCACCGCCTCGTAATTCAGTGTGCCCGAGCGTGATACCACGCCAATGCGGCCGGGCTGATAGATGTTCGCCGGCATGATGCCCACCTTGCACTCTCCCGGGGTAATAACGCCGGCCGTATTGGGGCCGAAAATAACCGCATCGTGGCCGATCAGGTAACGCTTGACACGCACCATGTCCTGCACCGGGATGCCATCGGCGATGACCACGATGGTCTTGATGCCTGCCTCGATGGCTTCGAGGATGGCATCGGCGGCAAATTGCGGCGGTACGAAAATACCGGAAACATCGGCACCGGCTTCGCGCACCGCGTCGGAAACGGTATCGAACACGGGGCGGTCGAGATGTTTTATCCCGCCTTTGCCGGGAGTGACGCCACCGACGATATTGGTGCCGTGCCCGATAGCTTCTTCAGCATGGAAAGTGGCGTGCTGCCCGGTAAACCCCTGGTAGATCACGCGTGAGTCTTTATTAATGAATACGCTCATGGCTTGTTGTTCTGGCTGTTGCTTACAGGTTCCGGACGGCGCTGACGGCCTTGCGGGCGGCATCGTCGAGATCGGCCGCATTGATAAACGGCATGCCCGACTTGTTCAGTATTTCCTGGCCAAGTTCATAGTTGGTGCCGGACAGGCGTACGATCACCGGTTCGCTGATGGCCTGTTTCTGCATCGCCTGGACCACACCCTCGGCGACCCAGTCGCAGCGGTTGATGCCGGCGAAGATGTTGAGCAGGATGGCCCTGACGTTAGGGTCTTTCCTGACAATGCGGAAAGCATTGGCGATTTTTTCCGGCGAGGCGCCACCGCCGACATCGAGAAAGTTGGCCGGGCTGCCTCCGTGCAGGGTAATCGCGTCCATCGTGGCCATGGCCAGGCCGGCACCGTTGACGATGCAGCCGACGTTGCCATCGAGCGCGATATAGTTGAGGCCGTGGCCGGTGGCCTCGACTTCTTTCGGGTCTTCTTCATCGAAGTCGCGGTAGTTGGTGATTTCAGGATAGCGATGGACCGCGTTGCCATCGAAGGACATTTTGGCATCGACCGCGAGCAACCTGTCGTCGTCAACGACGGCCAGCGGGTTGATTTCCGCCATCAGTGCATCCTTGTCGCGGAAGCAGCGATACAGCGCGCGCATCAGCTTGACCGCCTGTGGCATCAGCGCGCCGGTGAGACCGATGCGTGCTGCAATCTTGCGGCACTGGAATTCGGGTAAACCGATCGCCGGGTCGACGGCTTCGCGCACGACCTTGTCGGGATCGGTGCGGGCGACTTCCTCGATTTCCATGCCGCCGCTGGCCGAGGCGATGATGGTGATGCGCTGGCGCACGCGGTCGATGACCAGGCCGAGATAGAACTCCTTCTTGATGTTCTGCGCCGATTCGACCAGCACGCGGTGCACCATTTTGCCGGCCGCGCTGGTTTGCGGCGTTATCAGGCGCGCGCCGATGATATGGTCAGCGTGCCTGCGCACTTCGTCGATTGAGTCTGCCAGCTGGACGCCGCCGCCCTTGCCGCGGCCGCCGGCATGGATCTGCGCTTTCACCACCCAGCGCTCGCCGCCGATTTCATCGGCAATGATACCGGCGCTGGCTTCGGAATCGGCCACGCGTCCTTCAGGTACGGACACGCCGTAGGAGCGGAGTAATTCCTTGGTCTGGTATTCGTGGATATTCATAATGGCCTTCCTGTGGAATCGCTATGTGTTTCAAGCCGCGCTTGCGGCTATCTGGTCTGCCTTGTCGACCAGCACCTGGGCCTGGCGGATCGAGGCGGCATCGATCATGCGGCCGTTGAGTGACACCGCGCCCTTGCCCTCGGCAGCAGCCTGTTTCATCGCATCGAGGATCTTGCGCGCGGTTTCGACATCTTCCGCCGGCGGAGTGAAAACTTCGTTGGCCAGCGGGATCTGGCTCGGGTGAATCGCCCACTTGCCTTCGAAACCGAGGGCGGCATCGGAATTGGCGACCGACAGGAAGCCGTCCGTGTCCTGAATATCGCCAAACGGTCCGTCAATCGGACGCAGGCCATAGGCACGGCAGGCGACGACCAGACGTGACATTGCAAAATGCCACTGATCACCCCAGTGCACCTCGCGGTGGCCCTCTTCATTGGGGTGCGCCAGCAGCGTGTAGGCCGGGTTGGCGCCGCCCATGCTGGTAGTACGGGCCTGGGTCGAGGCAGCATAGTCAGCCACGCCGAAATGCAGGGCCTCGAGCCGGTCCGGGCAGGCCTGGGCAATGGCTTCGACGTTGGCCATACCGAGAGCGGTCTCGATCAGCGCCGTCAGCGAAATCGGTTGCAGACCCCTGGCCATTTCAATCTGGCTCAGCAGGGTAGCGACAAATTCCAGTTCGGAGGGCTTACCGACCTTGGGGACCAGGATGCTGTCGAGCTTGTCGCCAGCCTGCTCGACGACGTCGATGACGTCGTGGTAGCAGTAGTGCGTATCCAGGCCGTTGATACGGATGGAAACATTGGTTTTTGACCAGTCCAGCTCGTTCAGTGCCTCGATGACGTTTTTTCTGGCCTGGGCCTTGTCATCCGGTGCAACCGCGTCCTCGAGATCGAGAAAAACGCAATCGGCACCGGCGTGCGGGGCTTTCTCGATCATGCGCGGGTTGCTGCCAGGGACAGCGAGCTCGCTGCGGTGAAGTCGGTGTTTTTTAGCCATTTGAGCAGAACCCTGTGGTTGAGTTTATATCCGAGGTGCGTACAAATAACAGACTATGAAGCCGGACGCAAATCAGGGTTATTAGCAATGACGAAGTATTTGGTTTTGGGCGCTGTCTGTGGTGTAATGCGCGCCAATTTCGTGATTTTTCCTTTTTCTATTTCTGGAGTTCTAATGTCTATGAAGCGTGGCATACTTTTTTCGTTATTATTGTTGTTCTCATCTCCATCCGTAATGGCTCAGGGTGGCAGTGTTACCATTCAAACCAGCAACTTTTATATCGGTGGCGGCCTCGGTTTTAATTCATACAGTGGTGGCCGCAGCACGGGTATCCAGTTTCTTGGTGGTTACGAATTTGACTTCAAACTTAACGGCGATATCTCGACTGCAATCGAGCTGGGCTACATGGAAACCGGTAAATTTGAAGGTAAAAATTTAAATACCGGTGCAACGTCTGGCTCCAACCAGGAAGCAGACGGTGTCTGGCTGAATGTTGTCGAAACCTTCCCGATCGGCAACAAGGTCGAAGGCATCGTTCGCCTTGGCCTGGATTTTGGTGACGATGACGGCCTGATGGCAGGTACCGGCCTGGCTTATAACTTCAACCGTCAGTGGTCA